>CADBNS010000106.1 GCA_902796065.1 Ruminococcus flavefaciens | reverse complement strand
GTCGCCCTTCAAGGATTTTTAACGCAGTCACCGGCAAAATTTGACGAAAAGACGTGCATGAATCCCTATGTGGACAGGTTCTAAAATAATAATAATCAATATACAATATAAATAATTAAAAAATAATCGTCCCCCCTTGAAAGAAGTGCAAAAAAATGGTATAATAACCTTACTATCAATATACAATCCGCCGTGTTTTTCAGAAGGATGCGGCTTAAAGGAGAATCAGTTTATGAATTACGGTTATTTCGACCTTGAAAACAAGGAATATGTTATCACCAATCCCGCAACACCTGCTCCCTGGGCGAATTATCTTGGCGATCCGGAATACGGCGCAATGATCTCAAATAACGCAGCGGGCTACAGCTTTGTGAAGTCCGGAGCAAACGGACGAATCTCACGTTTCCGCTTCAACTCAGAAATGGCACTTCCCGGCCGTTATATCTATATCCGTGACAACGACGAGAAGGACTACTGGTCAGCATCATGGCAGCCGGTAGGCAAGCCGCTTGACAAGTACAAGAGCGAATGCCGTCACGGAACAGCATATACCGTAATATCCGCAGAGTATGCAGCGATCAGATCAGAGGTGACCTACTATGTACCATATGGCAAGACCTACGAGGTATGGCGGGCAAAGATCACCAATGACAGCACCAGAGAGCGCAGACTGTCAGTTTTCGGCTTTGTAGAGTTCACAAACGAGGATAACTACGAGCAGGATCAGGTAAATCTCCAGTACTCACTGTTCATTTCGCAGACAAAGTTTGAAGAGAACCGCATCATGCAGACGATCAGTGAAAACGGCGGTAAAGACAGACGCAGCCGTTTTCTTGGAGTAGTAGGCGCACCGGTATCAGCGAGCAACGGAAGTCTCAGCAGCTTTATCGGACCATACAGGACATATTCCAATCCTATAGCAGTTGAGCGTGGACAGTGTGATAACACCATGAACTTCAACAGTAATTCCTGCGGTGCACTCCAGTCAGACATTGTACTCAAGCCGGGCGAAACAGTTGAGCTCACCTATATCATGGGACAGCGTGAAAGCGACGAGGCAGCAGCTATCCTCAACGAGTACAAGGTAGCCGGCAGAGTTGATGCAGACATAAAGCAGCTCAAGGACTACTGGCACGGACAGCTCTCGAATTTCAAGGTAGAGACACCATCAGCAGAGTTCAATAACATGATAAATGTATGGAATGCATACCAGTGCTTCATCACATTCATCTGGTCAAGAGCCGCATCATTCGTATACTGCGGACTCCGCAACGGCTACGGCTACCGTGATACAGTACAGGATATACAGGGAATCATACATCTTGATCCTGAAATGGCAGCTGAGAAGATACGCTTCATGCTTTCGGCGCAGGTAGATAACGGTGGCGGACTACCGCTTGTAAAGTTCACACACAATGCCGGCCACGAGAATACACCGGACGATCCTGAGTATGTCAAGGAGACAGGCCACCCCTCATACCGTGCAGACGATGCACTCTGGCCCTTCCCGACAATAGTGAAGTACCTTGGTGAAAGCGGCAACAAGAAGTTCCTTGACGAAGTAATTGTATACGCAAACGGCGGAGAGGACACAGTTTACGACCACCTGAAGAATGCTATCCGTTTCTCAATGGAGCGTCTTGGAGTTCACGATATGCCGGCAGGTCTCCACGCAGACTGGAACGACTGTCTCCGTCTTGGAGCAAAGGGCGAGTCTACATTCGTAGCATTCCAGCTTTACTACGCAATGAATGTTATCAAGGACATGGCTTCATACAAGAACGATGCTGACTATATCAAATATATCAACGACGCACAGTCCAGGCTTGCCGCAGCACTTGCCAAGTGCTGGGATGAGGACCGCTTTATCCGTGGAATCCGTGAAGACGGCACAATTGTAGGAGCAAAGAATGATCCTGAGGCAAATATGTGGCTCAATCCGCAGAGCTGGAGTGTGATCTCACGTTTTGCAGATGATGAGAAGGCAGAAAAGGCGATGAACAGCGTCCATGAGATACTGAACACACCATACGGAGCGAAGCTTCTTGACCCGCCATACAAGCAGCACTATTTTGACGGAGCGCTTATGCATATTTTCAACGATGATACCAAGGAAAACGGCGGAATCTTCTCACAGTCACAGGGCTGGCTGATACTTGCGGAAGCACTTCTCGGACACGGCGACAGAGCCTTTGAGTACTTCATGGAAAGCTCACCGGCAGCAATGAACGACAAGGCAGAGATCCGCGTAATGGAGCCATATGTTCATGGACAGTTCACCGAGTCAAAGGCATCACCATATGAGGGACGCTCACACGTACACTGGCTCACCGGAACAGCATCGACAGTAATGGTCGGCTGTGTTGAGGGTATCTGCGGAATGCGTCCTGACCTTGACGGACTTACGATCGCACCGTCGATCCCATATCTGTGGGACAGCTTCCGGATAGAGAAGAATTTCCGTGGTAAGAAGCTGAATATCAGCATAGATAACTCAGCGCACGTACAGAGTGGAGTAAAGGAGATAGTACTCAACGGAACGAAGATAGAGGGCAATTATGTACCTGCGGACAAGCTGGCAGAAGTCAACGACATACAGGTAATAATGGGATAATCCCCGATAATACGCAATTTAAGGGACTGCATAATGCAGTCCCTTTTTTAGACCCTATGTGGACAGGTTCTTATATCCTGATAGCGGAGGAATAAGTTTTCAACATTCGGCGAAGAAAAATTTGAAAAACTATTGACAAAGGGGCAGGGAGTTGGTATAATGTATATAAAGGATATACACAATATTCACGAGGTGCACAATGGATATTATAATTTCAAATTCTTCTGATACTCCAATTTATGAGCAGATCTATTCACAGATCAAGGCTCTGATTATCAGCGGCGACCTGAAGGAAGGAGACGCGCTGCCATCGATGCGAAACCTTGCGCTGCAGCTTCATATCAGCATCATCACGACCAAACGCGCATATGAAGAGCTTGAACGCGATGGCTTCATCGAATCCCATACTGGCCGCGGCAGTTTTGTTAAAGCTCAGAACACACAGCTGCTGCGCGAGGAGAATCTGAGACAGACCGAGCAGCTGCTTGCGCAGGCGTGTGAAAAGGCAAGACTGTCCGGTATCACACTTGCTGAGCTTACGGAGATACTATCGATTATCTATGGAGGTGCTGATAATGAATGATTTCACCAATGCGATCGAGATCAACGGACTGACGAAAAAATATGATGGATTTACCCTTGAAAATGTGACTTTCTCTGTACCGAAGGGGAGCATCATGGGATTTATAGGACAGAACGGAGCCGGAAAGACGACAACGATCCGACTTCTGCTTAACATAGCCGAGCGTGATGCAGGAGAGATAAAGCTGCTTGGCAGGGATGCAGTCAAGGACGAGTATGAGATAAAGCAGGACATTTCCGCCGTATTTGACGAGGTACCATTTTCGGAGAAATTAAATGCTACTCAGCTTGAAAAGGTATTCCGACCCATTTTCCGCAACTGGGATACGGAAGCGTATCATGGTTATCTCAAACGCTTTTCGCTGCCGGAGAAGAAAAAGATAGGGGAGTTCTCGAAGGGCATGAAAATGAAGCTGCAAATAGCAGTAGCGCTGTCGCATAAGGCGAAGCTGCTTGTAATGGACGAGGCAACGACGGGACTTGATCCGGTAGTACGCAATGAGATACTTGACATATTCCTTGAGTATCTACAGGACGAGAATAACTCTATTCTCTTGTCATCGCACATCACCTCCGACCTTGAGAAGATAGCCGACAGCGTGACATTCATAGATAAGGGACGGATACTGTTATCCGGCTACAAGGACGACATTCTCAGTTCACACGCGGTAATGAAATGCACGAAGGAGGAATACAAGACTGTAGCAGCAGAAGACATTATCAGTGCAAGGCTGTCTGATTTTGGAGTAGATGTCATGGTTGCGGACAAAAAGGGCTGTAAGGTAAAATACAGCGGGATAACCTTTGATACAGCATCACTTGACGACATCATGATGTATTACGTACACCGTGATAAAAAGGAGTGGGTGTAATGAAAGGGCTGATCTACAGGATACTTGCAATAACAAAAAAGCAGCTTATATACGGCGCAGTTCTGATCGGAGCATTCATCATTCTGGGAATGCTATTTGGAGCGAGCTATCGTTTTGGCAATCTGAAGATCATTATGTTGATTCTGGATCCTGATTATTCTGCTGAGGATATTCAGAAAAGCATAGAAGGAATTGCTAATGCCATGGTATTTATGGTATTAATTGGGATCATCATGGTCATGGGACAGGGACTTACAACAGTTACCGAAGACTATAAAACGAAATGGAAGAGTTATGCGCATACGCTGCCGGTGACGCCGCGTCAGACAGCTGCAGCGACATATATTCTGCTTATCATTGAGTACGCAGTATCCTTTGTAATTTTTCTGCTCAGTGCAGTAACGATCAACGGATTTTTTGGATTATCGCTGACCATGAAGAATATCGGCAACTACTCCATGACGATGCTTGGAGCACTGACAGTAGTACTGATATTATACAACATAGCCCTCAGATTTGACGGTGAACAGAAAGCCATTCATATACTGTTATGTTGTGTTTACGCAGTGATCATGGTCATCATGGTTGCAGTAGCGGTACTAAAAGGAAAGATTCCTGAGCACATAAGACAGCCGATAGTCGATATGCTCACTGAAGCGTTTAAAATGTTCAGAAAAACCATGTTTCTGTTTCCGGCATACTCCGCAGCTGTAATTGCGTTGTGTTTCCATCGTTCAGTAAAGCTTATTGAGAGGAGGGAAAAATAATGCGTGGACTGATGTACAAAGAGATCCGGCTATTTCTTCCCAACATCATAATGTGCACGATTATGTCGGTATTTGTTCTTGTTTTCACACTGTTCTTCAAATCTATAGACTTGAAAAGCGAATTTGCAGAAGATGTGGCAATTCTCGTTGATAAAGTAATATCAATGGTCGCAATGTCATTTGGATTCTCATTGATCCTGTTATGGCAGTCATTAGCGACGTTATTTTTCGGCAATCCGGAAGAGAAGAAGATCGAGATACGCTATATTGCATCAACGCCGGCAGGTACTAAAAAAATAGTGTTCACAAAATATATACTGTTTTTCATTTTTGTTGCCGCAAGTATAATTATCCCTGTGATCTTCAATCTGCTTATTTTCCACGAAGTGATGTTCATAATGGTACTGTTCACGAACCTGATATTCTATATTTCAGCGATGCTTCATATACCGGTATTCATCAGGTTTGGGAAAAAGAAAGGCACCATACTCAGCAGCGGCATTTTCATCGGACTGCTCATAGCCGTACTCATATGGCTGCTGTTTGGAGATATTGGCATTTCTCAGGACAATATCCGGCCTTTGGCGGAGATAATGCTGGAATCCGCCGGCAGGGTACTTTCCGGAAAATGGACATTCCCGCAGAAGGCGACTGTAGTACTGCTGCCTGTAGCGGCAGTCCTCACAGTAATAGTGATACCGTTATCTCAAAGGCTGTACAAGAAGGCGCTTGAATATGATACAGATGAAAGGTAAGAAGCACAGAAAAAAACGAGGCCTCCGCTGGGACGGAAGCCTCTTTTTTCGATACCGCTCAAAATGCGGTGAGGAGTGGATTATTCGTGGAAGAATGAAGGCAGAGCATCATAAACGTAATGTCTGACGTAGCCCCACCAGTGGGTCTTGCCATTAGCAACGAGGAAGTAGAAGTTACCCTTTGAGAAGTCAGAGGTATACTCAAACTGGCTCATTTTCTTCATCTCGTCGATCTGAGGGCTGATATTAGGATAAGCAATATCATCAGAACCGGTTGCAGCGAAAATGAAGTATTCTCTCTTGCTCAGACCGGACTTGTCAACAGCATCAGCAATGGACTTAGCCTTGCCGTAAGCGCCGTTACCCTGCCAGTGGTCACCGCTGAGGGGCATATAGTAGCCCACGATGTCGAGGCAGTTCTGCATAACAGCCCATGTGGAAACAGCACCCATAGAGAAGCCGCCGTAAGCGCGGTGCATTCTTGAAGCCTTGATAGAAGCGGGAGAAGTATCACCGTTAGCGTAAGTAGAGTACTTACCCTCAACGAACGGGATAACGCTCTGTCTGAGCTCGTTGTAGAAAGTGCCGGCCTCGCACTTTTTGAAGGTAGGAGTTACGACGATCATCGGCTCCATTTCGCCGTTCATGATCATATGATCGAACATATGCTGGATCTGGGTATCGTTATTGTAGAACAGGGTATTCTCGTCCTCTCCGCCGCCGTGCATGAGGTAGAAGATATTGTATTTCTTACTGCTGTCATAGCCGTAAGGGAGATAAACGTTCAGTTTGTTCTGACCGTTGATGCCGTTGTAGCTTTCCTTGACTACCTTACCCTCCTGAGAGCAGGAGCCGAAGTAATTGCCGGGAGCCTCCTTGAACTGAACGTTGGCATTGTAGTTATACTTAGCCTTAGGGGCTTCTGTAGCAGCCTGAGTAGCCGGCTCTGTAGCTGGCTGAGCGGCAGGAGTCGGGAAAGCAGAGATCTTATTGAGCGCGAACTCAGAGATGAGGACCAGATCATTAACACCGATCTCACCGTCGCCATCGACATCGATAGCCTTTTTCTCAGCAGCATCAGTTACGCCGTTAACGAGGCCCTGTTTAGCGAGAACCACATCAAAAGCGTTAACGATGCCGTCGCCGTTAACGTCACCTGAAACGAACTTCTGAGTTTTGGGAGCAGTAGAGCTGGTACCCTTAACAGCGCCGGAAGCGTCATCGATATAGAAGTCGGTCAGGCTATCGGGAGCTTCAACGTAAAGGACGAGGTCTTCCGCACCAGAGGGGATCTCAAAAGCGGTATTCTGAAGCTGAGTCCAAACGCCGCTCTCAGCGGAAGCAGAAGCGACTTCATCGTAGTGAGCATCGCCGTCCAGGTTATACTGGAGAGTGAACTTCATATCCACAGCAGAGCCGCTGTCCTGGAGAACGTTGGTACTGAAAGCGTAAGTACCGCCGGGCTGGAAAGCCGTAGGGTCAAGAGTGATAGCAGCGCCGTGCCAGTTATCGCCTCTGTCGCTGACGAACAGTGAGCTGCTGCCGCTGGAAGCGTACTTAGTAGATACTGATACCGCTGCATCGCCTCTGCCGCTCCAGTTATCCTTACCATTCTCGAAAGAGCTGGTAAAATAGTAACCGTTGCTGTCGGGCTCGACAGGTTTTAAGGTAGTAGGCTCAGTAGTAGGAACCGGCTCGCCTGAGAAATCGAGGCGGGTAACGTTAGCCTTACCGCTGCTTTCCCAGCCCTCAACGTTCAGAGCGACCTCAGTGAGGTTACCGATATTCCAGCCGGCCTTTTCCCAAGCCTTGAAGTGGTCGGAAACGGTAATAGTACCTGCCATTCTCTTATTTTTGCGGACGCTGAAATACTGTTTGAATGTACGTGTATCGCCGAGGATAGTCGGACCGGTGTGGTCGAGCTGGAATATCTCATACTGAGCGCCGTCGATGGTGACAGTCTGGCTGCCGCCCTGAGCGGTAGGTCTCCAGTTTACCCAGTCCTCGATGATGTAGTACTCGACAAGCGGATCGACGAACCAGCCGTAAACGCAGAGTCTTGAGTTACCCTGACTGCTGGCGGAGTAATCGGCCTCATAGTTGAGCACGATGTCACCGCAGTTTGTAGCTTTTCTCGTGCGGTCGTAGTCCATACCGCGGCGTGCAAGGAAGTTACCCTTGCTGACCTGGCAGTTCCACTCGGTATTGAAAGTACCGCCCTTACCGAGAGTCATAGAGCCGTTGCCGCCGGTAGTATCCTGCCAGATCTCATAGCTGTAGCCGTCAGTAGTATCCTTCTCACGGGTATGGCTTGGGCTTACTTTCAGGGTAGTGCCGACAGCGGCACCGGCATAGGCATTGAGATCGACAGCAGTAAACGGCACTGAAGTAAGGCAAATTGCGCTTACAGCGATCGCACTGATAGCGCGTTTGATAGCATCTGTTTTCATGTGATAATTCCTCCCTCTGTAGATTGGTCTTGGTTTTGTTTCTCTATTGTTGCAGCCGCCTGTACGCCTGCGAGCTGCACCTCTGCCGCACGCTCATTCCCCACGAGAGTACGGCGGAGGAGGTTGTGGTGCATCCGCACCGGGGGGTCAGACCTTTAAGTAATCCTCCTTTTCTTCTATATTTGGTTTATATTTTTTATCCATCAATATATCACGCTGTTCAGGCGCATGAACAGGGTCACCCATATTACTTTAATTATAATATATTCCTTTACATAACACAATCGAGATTATGCAGAATAAGTGGACAAAATGAAGAGTTGTGAGTTAAAATAAACAACTTTCAGTAACCAATATTTCGTTAAACTATCTATTATAAACAATATTTTAACCTGATTCTGGTACTTTTCAGCGATTTATGGTATTCTGTTGCCATAATACGGATCATTTGGCTTATCTGCGCAGTTTTGACCTTATCCGCATCTCAAACCGCAAACCGTGCAGTAAGGAACAACAGTACTTGACATTTATTGCATTATGAGTTACAATATAAAAGAATAATTATATACCGAAAGAGGTTTTAATAATGCTGAAAAACAATGAAAAAGTAATGGATAAGATCGTTGACCTGTGTAAATCCAAGGGTTTTGTATATCCCGGCTCTGAGATCTACGGAGGTCTTGCAAATACATGGGACTACGGTCCGCTGGGCGTTGAGCTCAAGAACAACATCAAGAGAGCGTGGATGAAGAAGTTTGTTCAGGAAAACAAGTACAACGTAGGACTTGATTCCGCAATACTCATGAACCCGCAGACATGGGTCGCATCAGGCCATATCGGAGGATTCTCTGATCCGCTGATGGACTGTAAGGAATGTAAGACACGCCACCGTGCAGACAATCTCATTGAAGACTTTGACGGTACAAACGTAGCAGGCTGGTCCAACGAACAGATGATGGACTACATCAAGGAAAAGTCCATACCATGCCCGAACTGCGGCAAGCACAACTTCACAGACATACGTCAGTTCAACCTGATGTTCAAGACCTTCCAGGGAGTAACAGAGGACAGCAAGAGTGAGCTTTATCTTCGTCCTGAGACAGCGCAGGGAATATTTGTAAACTTTGCAAACATTCAGAGGACCACACGTAAGAAGGTACCATTTGGTGTAGCGCAGGTAGGTAAGTCATTCCGTAACGAGATCACACCGGGTAACTTTATCTTCCGTGTACGTGAGTTTGAGCAGATGGAGCTTGAGTTTTTCTGCAAGCCCGGCACAGATCTGGAGTGGTTCCAGTACTGGAGGGAATACTGCAAGAACTTCCTGACATCACTGGGACTGAAGGAAGAGAATATCCGTCTCCGTGACCATTCAGCTGAGGAACTCTGCTTCTACTCCAAGGCAACAACAGACTTTGAGTATCTCTTCCCATTCGGCTGGGGCGAGCTCTGGGGCGTAGCAGACAGAACGGACTACGATCTCACACAGCATATCAATACCAGCGGCAAGTCACTTGAGTACTTTGATCCTGAAACAAACGAGAAATACATTCCGTATGTTATAGAGCCATCTCTTGGTGTAGAGAGACTTTTCCTCTCAGTAGTAACAGAGGCATATGACGAGGAGGAGCTTGTATCCACAGACAAGAACGGCAATGAGAAGAAGGATGTCCGCACAGTAATGCACTTTCATCCTGCACTTGCACCGTTCAAGGCGGCAGTACTTCCGCTTGTTAAGAAGCTCACACCGAAGGCAGAGGAGATCTATGATATGCTTTCCAAGAAGTTCATGGTAGACTTTGATGAGGCAGGAACGATCGGAAAGAGATACCGTCGTGAGGACGAGATCGGAACACCTTTCTGCATCACAGTAGACTTTGACACTATCGAAAAGGACAACTGCGTAACAGTCCGTGACCGTGACACAATGGAGCAGCAGCGAGTAGCGATAGATGATCTGGTCAAGTTCCTTGAGGAAAAGACTGCATTCTGAGTGCAGCAGATATAATGATAAAGGCACTTACCGTGGTAAGTGCCTTTTTGTGTTATAGTTATTGACCGTATCATAAAAAAGGAGCCTGAGTTCCACTCAGGCTCTTTGCAGTTATTTAGAACCTGTCCACATAGGGATTCATGCACGTCTTTTCGTCAAATTTTGCCGGTGACTGTGTTAAGGCAACACCGCACAAAGACCGCCTGACGTCTTTGTACTGAATCTGCTTGGATATTTTCCGTCATCTTGCACAGAAATCCCTT
>CADBNS010000105.1 GCA_902796065.1 Ruminococcus flavefaciens | reverse complement strand
GCTGTCGCCCTTCAAGGATTTTTAACGCAGTCACCGACAAAATTTGACGAAAAGACGTGCATGAATCCCTATGTGGACAGGTTCTTAAACTCCTGTCAGGAAACGGCAGTAAGCAGAGCCTTTTCTTGTCAGATATTCGCGATATTCTCCACAGCGGAGTCGAGCCAGTCTCCCTCGAAGAGTTCGATAGTACCCTGATCGCAGTGTTTAGCGAGGTCGGTACAGATCGGGAGTTTAGCCAGCACAGGGATACCGTACTGAGCAGCGATATCCTCGATATGGCTTTCGCCGTAGATACTATGGCGCTTACCGCAGTCGGGGCACTCATAGTAGCTCATATTCTCGATGATACCGAGGATCGGGATATTCATAAGCTGAGCCATTTTAACGGCCTTTTCCACGATCATGGAAACGAGTTCCTGAGGAGAAGTAACGATAACGATACCATTCACAGGGATAGACTGGAAAACGGTCAGAGGAACGTCGCCGGTTCCGGGAGGCATATCTACGAAGAGGTAATCAACATCTTTCCAGATAACATCAGTCCAGAACTGCTTGACCACACCTGCGATAACGGGACCGCGCCATACGACCGGGTCGGACTCATTTTCCAGCAGGAGGTTAACGGACATAACATCGATACCCATTTTGCTCTTACGCGGAATGATGCCGAACTCACAGGCATCAGCCTTTTCGTGGATACCGAAAGCCTTAGGAACAGACGGACCGGTTATATCAGCATCGAGGATACCGACGTTCTTACCCAGACGCTGCATTGAAACGGCAAGAAGTGAAGAAACGAGGGTCTTACCAACACCGCCCTTACCGCTGACAACGCCAATGACCTTACCGATATTGCTCATCTTATTAGGATTTTCAAGGAAGCTCTCCGGCTTGCTGCTGCAGCTGCCTGCGCTTGCACAGCCTGAGCAATCGTGACTACATGATTCACTCATAATCTTATCTCCTTTATACGTGATAGATATATTATACCCCATTTCTCCATATAAGTCAATACTCCCGCAGAAGCAGGAGCATGAACAGGGAAATCAGCGGTATTTGTAGACCGTAGCGGTCTCGAAGCCGTCGAGGAGAGTGGTCATCTTGCCGAATGCCATACCCGTACCCTTAGCGACGCAGTTGATGGAGTCCTTGGCGATATTGCAGTTGATACCGAGGGTACGCTTGATAAGCTGAGTAAGACCGCCCAGCAGAGCGCCGCCTCCGGTCATAAGGAGACCGTTGTCGTAAATATCGCCCACCAGTTCCGGCGGAGCGTCCTCAAGCACCTTACGGATAGCCTCCATGATAGCGAAGGTATCGTCCTCGATAGCCTGGAACAGTTCATTTTCGCTGAGCTGGACCTGAGCCGGAAGGCCCTTCAGCAGGCTGCGACCCTTGACGGTACAGGTGACCTCATCGCTTGGGTCATAGAGGTTGCACAGTTCGATCTTGACTTTTTCGGCAGTACGTTCGCCGATAAGGAGCTTATACTTATTCTGCATATACTTGATAATGGAGCGGTCGATGGAGTTTCCGGCAGTTTTGATAGTATGGGAAGTGACCACACCATTCATGGAAACGATAGCCACATCGGTAGTACCGCCGCCTATATCGACGATCATGTGGCCCTTAGCCTTGGTGATGTTTACACCGGCGCCGATCATAGCCGCGATAGGCTCCTGAATGAGGTAAACCTGTCTTGAGCCGGCACTCTTTGCGGCATCAGCCACAGCGCGGCTCTCGATGTCGGTAATGAATGAAGGGACGCAGATGATTATCCTTGGTTTAATGAGCTGATGACCTGTGACCTTTAGTATGAACTCACGGATCATGCTGTGAGTGAGGTCATCGTCGGAGATAACGCCCTCGCTGATAGGTCTTGCGACAGCGATATAGTCGGGATTCCTGCCTATCATCTCGTAGGCTTCCTTACCGACAGCGAGCACTCTTTCGGTGCGTGTATTATACGCGATGACGGAGGGTTCACTGAGGACAACGCCCTTATTACCCATGGTCATAACGATATTTGAAGTACCTAAATCTATTCCTATATCTGTATTAGCCATATGTATTTCCTTTCTTTAGAACAAAGCGCCGTAAACGCCGTCGGGACCCTTTTCCTCGTCGATAAGTCCGTCGTACACATCAGTGGACTTGCAGCCGTACTTAGCATCTATGCTTGCTATTCTGCGGTACAGACCTGCATTCTCCGGCTGTGGAGGCGGAGCAGAAGACAGCTCCTGTTTTTCGCGCAGCAGCATACTTGTAAGGCAGGTATACCGCAGACCGCGCCTGTTATTGTTGACCATTTTCTCCACCTTAGCCTCAGAGCCGATGATAATGAGCAGCTTTTTGGCGCGTGTTACAGCGGTATAGAGGAGGTTTCTGTAGCTGAGCTTCTCGAAGCCGCCCATAAGAGGGATAATCACAGCCTCAAACTCACAGCCCTGGCTTTTATGTACCGTAACGGCATAAGCCAGCTCCACCTGAGACAGGGTATCGAAGGGATAAGAAGCCACTCGCCCGTCGAAATCGATGACAGCGGTCATAGCAGCGCGGTCGATGCGGAGTATCTTGCCTATATCGCCGTTGAAGATACCTGCGCCCTGTTCACTGTCGCGGCTCCAGACAATATCGTAGTTATTTCTTGTCTGCATGACCTTATCGCCGGTGCGGTAGGTATAAACGAAGCCCTTATGCTCCGGCTTGTCGGGAGCGGGAGGGTTAAGCTCAGCCTGAAGGCGCTTATTCAGCTCAACAGTACCCACCGTACCCTTGCGTGAGGGGGTAAGGATCTGAATATCGTCCGTAGGTGAGTACTTATACGCCTTAGGCAGGCGTGTTTTCACGAGGTCGGTAATGAGCTGGACAGCCTGTCCGTAGTCCTCACGGCGGAAGAAGAAGAAATCGCTGTCCTTGCGGGTAAGGTCAGGCAGCTGTCCGGAAATGATACGATGAGCGTTGGTAATGATGAGGCTTTTCTGAGCCTGACGGAAGATCTCCGTGAGCTGTATCACGGGAACGACACCGCTGCGGATAATATCTCTCAGCAGGTTTCCGGCACCCACAGATGGCAGCTGGTCAGCATCACCGACCATGATGAGCTTGCAGCCGAGCCTCATAGCGCGGAGCAGTCTGTCGAAAATGATAACGTCCACCATAGACATCTCATCGACGATCATCACATCGCAGTCGAGGGGATCTTTTTCGTTATGGGCGAAAGCGAGCCTTCCGCCGGCATCGTACACGACCTCCAGGAGGCGATGGATAGTTTTGGCCTCATAGCCGGTGAGGTCAGTCATACGCTTTGCAGCTCTTCCGGTAGGAGCGGCGAGGAGCACCTTGTCTCCCCTTTTCTCAAAGATAGAGATTATAGCGTTCAGGGTAGTGGTCTTACCGGTACCCGGGCCGCCGGTGAGCACCATAAGTCCGCGTGACACGGCAGTAGTAATAGCTTCACGCTGTAGTTTTTCGTAGTGGATATTTTTCTCCTCTTCCTCAATATCGATAAGTGCATCGTAGTTGAAGTTTTCGGGAGAAGAGAAATCCTTGAGTACATTTATCCTGTCGGCGATAAAGCTCTCTGCGCGGTAATAGTCCGGAAGGTAGACATATTCTCTGTCGTTCTTGATATGCTGGAACAGTTCGTCGTCATCGAGAGCGGCATTATAAGCGGAATACAGGTCACTTTCCGATACATCAAGCGCCTCGCAGGCCTTGACCACCAGCACATCGAGGGGCAGACATGAGTGACCCAGCGCAGTATTAGCCTTGAGGATATACTGTAATCCGGCGATAATGCGCTTATCGGAGTTCTTGCTGATATGGAGGTCATGAGCTATCTCATCGGCTTTGCGGAACTCCAGCTCCACAGCATCACCGCAGAGGATATAGGGGTTATGCTGAATGAGCTCCATAGCATCCGGACCGTACTGCTGATATGCCTTCATAGCGAACTGCGACTTCACCTCATACTGTGAAAGGTACGACATAATGACTCTCAGTGAGAACAGTTTTTTAGCTTCCGCAGCGATCTCCTCGCACTTGCCGTGGGAGATGCCCTTTACCTCGCACAGTTTAAAGGGATCGTTCTCGATAATATCGAGGGTACGGGCACCGAAGGCAGCGACAATTTTTTTCGCCAGACCCGGACCGATCCCTTTTATGGCACCGCCGGCGAGGTATTTCTCGATATTAACCACAGTATCCGGCAGCTTATGCTCGCAGTACACGGCCTGGAACTGAGTACCGAACTTACGGTGCTGAACGTAGCTGCCCTCGAGGATAAGACCCTCACCGGGCTCGGTATCTCCCAGCTCACCGACAACGGTAATGAGTTCACCGCCTGCGTCGAGGTCCAGCACGGTATAGCCGTTGGAATCATTATGGAAGAGTACGTCCTCGACCGTACCCTCGATATGCAGCAGCTCTCCTGCCATGACCGGACCTCCTTTCGTTTTATTGCTATACAAAAATGCGTCACTTTATATTATACTATATTTATTCTTCAATTGCAAATGTTTTCGACAATATTTTTTCGAGCTCCTGATGGGAAATAATGACAGCATCGGGATTTTCTCTTGCGAACTGAGCAATAAGGGCACGCTGCTGATCAGTAGCGGAGTAATCGACGATCATGACATTGGTCCTGCCGCAGGAGCGTGCAGCCAGTCTGTCGAGGCGCTGAGGGAAGCAGCTGTCCTCAGCGAACACAGGCAGCACCATGACCCATGAGGGGCCGTCGCAGCCGAGGGGCAGTCTGAAGAACATGGTCACGATTTCGATCATAGCGATAACACCGACGATGACTGCCGCAGTAATGAGAATTCCGTCCATAGTATACACCTCCAGTGGTATATGGTATGCCGGAAGGTGATGGAGTGTTACAAAAAAACCGGAAGCCGAGCAGCTTCCGGATACCTGTTATTTTTCGATCTCAGCGCCGAATGGCATAAGCGACAGCTTAGCCAGCTTGAACATCTGCTTGCCGAATGGGATACCCACGATAGTCAGGCAGAAAAGGAGTCCGTGGACGGTATAGCAGACCGCCATAGGAATGCCGTTGAAGATAAGCCAGACAATATTAGCCAGCAGAGAGAAAGCACCTCCGCCGTAAACGACCTCTTTTCCGAATGGGAAGAAAGCCAGCGAAGCGAATTTGAAGCACTGTCTGCCGATGGGGATACCCACGATAGTAATGCACCATAGCAGACCGGCAATGATCCAGCTCAGACCGCTGGTAATGCCGCCGAAAACAAACCAAAGAATATTTCCCAAAGTTCTCATAATGCCCTCCATATCACGATAAAGCGGCGCATAGCGCCTCATATCCCCCGCTATTATTATATAACGTAATGGCGTACAGGTCAATGAAAGAACGGTGAAAATTGCAGTCAGACCACATTCATCAGTTCATTGTCAGCGAATGTGAAGATAAACTCAGTCCATTCCCCCTGAACTGAGCTGACCTCGACCTTATGGCCCAATCGCTGGCAGAGGCTTTTGACGATATACAGACCCATACCGGTAGATTTGCTGCGGCTGCGGCCGTTTTCGCCGGTAAATGACTTCCGGAACACATCGTGAATATCCGAAGCCGGGATACCGATGCCGTTATCGCGGAAATGCAGCATAGTCTCGCTGCCATTTTTTTCCGCCCACACCTCGATAGTAAGGGTACGGTCCTCATGGGCATACTTGATACTGTTTGCGATAAGCTGACCGAGCATATACTCCAGCCATTTACCGTCAGTCATAACAGAGTATCCGAGGTCATGAGCGGAGAGCTCAGCGCCGCGCATCAGCAGGTCCTCTCTGTTACGCATAGCGGTGTTTGAGAATATCTTTTTCAGTGACACCTCAGTGATGAGGTAGTCCTTCTCGGCGTTTTCGGATCTGACGTAATACAGCACCTGATCGGTATAGCTGTCGATACGTCTGAGCTGATCCTGTGCTTTTTCGCCGAATTCGTCCCTATGGTTATGAGCCATGAGCTGAAGGCTTGCCACAGGGAGCTTGACCTCGTGGACCCACATTTCGATGAACTCACGGAAATCCGCGTCAGTCCGCCTGAACTCCGCAACGTTATCGCACATGGACTTATTGACCTCCTCCATGACAGACTTAAAGATGCGACCGTCAAGAAATTGCGGCTCATCGAGCATTTCGGTGATGAGGTATTTCTGGTCGAGCTGTTCCAGCTGAGAGGTCAGCTTGTCGTAGAATGATCTTCTGCGGAAGAACTCCCAGAGTTCAGCGACGGTAAGGGTGATAAGGAAGAGTATCACAGCAGCCCCCAGCAGTTCAGAAGGGACGCGGTAGGTATACATAAACAGGAGCAGCAGCGCCAGTCCGACAGCTGCCGCGGAAATAGATACTATGCGGTCTCTGAGAAAATCGGACAGTTTCATTTGAGAATATACCCCTGTTTCTTACGAGTTTCGATAGCGTCCTCGCAGCCGAAATCAGCGAGCTTAGCGCGGAGTCTGCTGATATTCACGGTGAGGGCGTTATCGTTGACGAACTCATCGTTATCCCAGAGAGCGGTCATGAGGTCATCGCGGGTGACGATACGGCCCTGATTATCCAGCATCAGCTGAAAGATTATCATTTCGTTCTTGGTGAGAACAATTTCATCGCCGTTGCGTGAGAGGCTGCCCTTAGCCGGATTGACCTGCAAACCGCGGTAAGAGAGGGCAGCAGGTGCATTTGAAGCACGTTTGAGGATAGCTGAGATACGCAGCAGGAGAATAGTGGGATTATAGGGCTTTGTAATATAGTCGTCAGCGCCGTAGCTCATAGCGAGCACCTCATCGGTCTCGGAGGTACGGCTTGTCAGCATGATAACAGGAGTCTCTCTCGTGCTGCGGAGTTTTCTCAGCAGCTCCTCTCCGTTAAGGTACGGGATATTAATATCCATGAGGAATAGGTCGGCAGCGGACTCTGACAACAGCTGAAGAGAGTGTTCAAAGTCTGTCAGTGATTCAGTTTCGTAGCCGGAATTGCGCAGCAGAGCCTCCAGCTCTCCGCGTATCGCCTGATCATCCTCAACAATGCATATCTTGCTCATTATAGTGCTCCTTGCAGATTTCGTAATTTTTAACGGTACACAAACGTGCAGAACCGAACTTCATATTGACCTTACTTTCACCGATGAAATGCATACCGGCATTTTCCATAACGCGGCCGGAAGCCGGATTTTCGATGCGGTGACAGGCGATGACCCGTTCATAGCCGTCATCGAACAGCTTCCCGATAACAGCTCTGAGCGCCTCCGTCATAATACCCTTTCCCCAGTAGCTGTTACCGAGGACATAGCCTATCTCCGGAGTTCTGCCCTCATCGGCAAAGCCGACCACATCGATGCAGCCGATAGGTTCATCATGGTCAGCGAGGGTAATAGCCCAGCGGTAGTCGAAGGTATCGGTATATTCAGAAAGGTACAGTTCCAGAAGTTCATAAGTAGAATCAATATCGATATGGGGATACCACCGGCAGTATCTTGCAACTCTCTCATCATAGGTCCAGTTGCGGAACATAGCCTCGGCATCACCCTGATGGAAGGGACGCAGTACGAGTCGTCCCGTATAAATGGTACTCATTGAGATCTCCCCTTATTTCGTCAGTAAAAATGCTAAAAGAATAAGCGGTGTCGATTATCATTATAGCACAAGATAGTAAAATATTCAATAGTACAAAGAAAAGCCGCAGAAAAATATCTGCGGCTTTGAAATGGGATGCGTACCGTAATGGAGTCAGCACGCATCATCTGAGTGACATGATCACTGTTTGTTGTAAGTTACCCACTGATAGCGAGCGGTAAGAGGAGTTCTGCCGTTGAAGTGGTCGAGCCACTCATCAACGCCGCGTCCGGGCCAAGTATTCATCATGATCTTGCCGGGAGTCTGTGGGATATTGTTGTAAGCGGTGTAAACAGCCTTACCGTCAACGTACCATGTGATATGATCGCGCTGCCAGTCGAAGCCGTAAGTATGGTAAGCCTCAGAAGCGTCGAAGCCGAGGTCATACATGAACTCATGTTTGCCGACACCGTTGGTGTAGTAGTTGAACTGTACCTTAGTAGTATCCTTACCGAGGACTTCGATGTCGATCTCGTCCCACGGATTGTTATCGGAAGGACCTGTATAGGTGAAGAAAGAAGAAACTACGCCTGGATTCTTGATAGCCTGCATAGAGGTCTCATAGTAGCCGAAGCCATAGAAGTCATTGGTTCTGTACTCAGCACCGGCATAGTTATACTTACCGGAGTAGTCCTTATCGATGCTCAGCTGGAGAGCGCCGTCCTTGAAAGCCGTCTGGCTCTTGTACCAGCCGCAGTCGAAGGGATCGCCGTTCTCCCATCCATCGGAAGCGATGAATGAAGGAGTAGAGCCCTTACGGAAGTCAGCAACGAGAGTAGCAGAGCCGTTCATAGCTGTACCGAGGTCCTTGAGACCGGAAGCAGTAGTATTATTTCCGGACTGCTGCTGAGGCTGTCCCTGCTGCTGAGGGGGATTCTGCTGACCCCATGGATTCCAGGGATTCTGCTGCTCCCATGGGTTCTGCTGCTGCGGAGGATTCTGGTTATTATTGCAGCCGGACTTCTTGTAAGTAACCCACTGATAGCGGGCAGTAAGCGGAGTATTACCGTTGTAGTGCTTGAGCCACTCATCAACGCCGCGTCCGGGCCATGTGTTCATCATGATCTTTCCGGCAGTCTTGGGGATATTGTTGTTAGCGGTGTAGACAGCCTTACCGTCAACATACCATGTGATGTGGTCAGGCTGCCAGTCGAAG
>CADBNS010000104.1 GCA_902796065.1 Ruminococcus flavefaciens | reverse complement strand
TCCGCCGACGGGCTGTCGCCCTTCAAGGATTTTTAACGCAGTCACCGGCAAAATTTGACGAAAAGACGTGCATGAATCCCTATGTGGAAAGGTTCTAAAGGAGGATCATTTTATGGGATGCGGTGCATGGAGAGCTGAGGACTGGAAAAAATATTCATCTGCCCGGATCAAGGGCAGATCTGTCGGGGAGATCTATAATGCTAAAAAGATCGACCCTAAGTACGACCCAAAAAATATAACCGTGAGAGAAAGCTGCGATTCAGCTGATCACCCCGTTACTACTCCCATTATCATAGGTCTGGACGTTACCGGATCTATGGGGGATCTGCTGGAGGTCACAGCTAAGAGACTGGGCGATATGGTCAGGGATATTCTGGAACGCGATCCTGTGGAGGGTCCGCAGATAATGTTCAACGCTGTGGGCGATTCTATCTGCGACAGGGCTCCGCTGCAGGTCACTCAGTTTGAGTCTGATATTCGTATCGCCGATCAGCTCACTGAACTGTGGTTCGAGCGCGGCGGCGGCGGTAACCGCTTCGAGAGCTACCCGCTGGTGTGGTACTTCGCTGCGAACAAGACTCGTACCGATGCGTGGGAGAAGCGTAAGAAAAAAGGCGTTATTTTCACTATCGGCGATGACTGCTACCCCGATGAACTTACTGCCGATGAGATATTGCGTGTGTTCGGCGACAGGGTAAGCGAGGACATAAATACTGAGGGATTACTCGCACAGGTAAGCCGGAAATATGAGGTGTTCCACCTGATGGTCATGGAGAGAAGAAGCGAATCTGTCGTTAACCTCCCGAAATGGAGAAAGCTCATGGGCGAACGCGCTATTGCTGTGACCGATTGCAGCGCTATCCCGCAAATTATCGTTTCTCTCCTTGAAAGCGTAGCTGGCAGGGATAAAGAGGAAATAATCGCTTCATGGAACGGCGATACGCAGATAGCTGTCAGAAATGCTCTCTGCGGTCTAACTGAACGAAAAAACGGCATTATCGGTAAACTTATCAGATTCTGAGGTGATATTTATGAAAAAAGCATTCGCGGTTATCGGTGCAAATTTCGGCGATGAGGGTAAGGGTCTCATGACTGACCTCCTCTGCCGTGAGCACGATAACGTTATCGATATAAGGTTCAACGGTGGTGCGCAGGCAGGTCATACTGTCTGCACTCCCGACGGCAGGAGACACGTTTTCTCTCACATCGGTGCCGGAGCTTTCGCCGGTGCTGATACCTTCCTCTCCGAATTCTTCATCGTTAACCCGATGCTTTTTATGAGAGAGTTCGCAGATGTGGGGGAGTTCGCAGGAAATATCTTCGTTGACCGCCGCTGCGCTGTTACACTTCCCTGCGATATTATGCTCAATCAGTTCGCGGAGCGTCAGCGCTGCAACGACCGCCACGGCAGCTGCGGTGTGGGTATCTTTGAAACTATCTGCCGCAGCAGGATACCCCGGTTCTCACTGACTGTCGGTGAGATCACTGATACGCCGGAGTTCCGCAGCACTCTGGCTGATAAAATACGCCGTATCAACAGCGAATACTGCATTGATCGTGCCGCTGAACTGGGTATAACAGGGGAGTACGCTGCTGAACTGAAAATGCTCCTCGCCAATGAGAATATTATTGTCAACTTCATCGCTGATCTTATGGATATGCTGCGGATCTGTCGTATAACTGACGAGCAGATCATAGAAAACTACGATACGGCTGTGTTTGAGGGCGCGCAGGGATTGCTCCTCGGTATGGAGCGTGATGACTATTTCCCGAATCTTACCCCGTCTGATACGGGTATGAAGAACGTCCGCAGTATACTCGACAGGCTCAGTCCCCGTGATACGGAGGTGTGCTACGTTACAAGGTCTTTCTTTACACGCCACGGCGCCGGAAGGTTCGATAGTGAGTGCAGCTCCTTCGCAGATGATCATGGTCTGTATGACAAGACAAATGCTCCTAATGAGTTTCAGGGGAAGTTCAGATACGGCTGGTTTGATCTTTCTGAGTTCATGAACTCAATTGCCATAGATTTGAAGTATGTGAAGAATGATGAGCGTGTATCCGTTGCTGTTACTCACCTCGATATGACCGACGGACGGGTACTCTGCGAGACCGGCGCTCTCATGCCGGAGGATATTGCGTATATGCTGGCGGCGGACGGTCTGTATACTGCTTACGGAGAAACCGCTGAGGATATTTCTGTACGGCAGGTGACCGCAAAGACTCTCGCCAGAAGATGAAAGCATTCACTTCTATTGCAGAGTGCCACCTCTGGACTCTGCTAAAGGATCGGAGACCCTTTAGAATCCCGATGCTTGGTTTTACAGCATAAGAATTCCCCTTGCCTGCATGACAAGGGGAATTCCCGGTATTAAAGAGCGTTGTAGATTTCGTCTGTTACGGGTTCGCACCACTCTGCGTGTGCGTCTGTACCCGGTACTTCTATTGCAAGATGCTGGAACCAGCTGTCTTTTGCGGCTCCGTGCCAGTGCTTCACTCCGGCAGGTATGTTCACTACATCGCCTGCCTTCAGTGCCCGCGGCTCCTTGCCCCATTCCTGATACCAGCCCCGTCCGCTGATACATATCAGCATTTGTCCGCCGTTGGACGATGCATGGTGTATGTGCCAGTTGTTGCGGCAGCCCGGCTCGAATGTTACGTTGAAGGTCGGTACCTGCTGAGTCGTCAGCGGTGCAAGATAGCTCTGACCGATGAAGTACTGAGCGTATGCGTCGTTCTTCTCTCCAAGCGGGAATATATCGGAAAGTCCGTTGGGAGCCGAACTATCGCCGCTTTCGTATACCTCCCTGATTATGGGGAATGTGCTCCATGCCTTCGGCCAGCCGCAGTAGAATGCAAGCTGCGTTACAACTTCAACTATCTCCTGCTTTGTGATGCCGTGCTTCTTGCCGTTGGCTATGTGATAACGGAGCTGCTCGTACTGTCCTGCTGAGAATAACGCTGATATAGTTATCAGACTGCGGTCACGGGCGGATAATTCTGCCTCACGAGCCCATATCTCCCCGAAAAGGACGTCATCGTTGAGCCTTGCGAATTCCGGTGCAAGGTCGCCAAGCATATTTCTGCCGGCTGTCTGCTTCTCTGCCATGTTAATACCTCCGTTACTTATTTCATGTTGACTGTGAAGAATTCTTCCAGCTTGTCAAATGGTATGATGTCGGTGCGGTCGTACAGGTCTGTGTGGACTGCGCCGGGAATAAGCAGCAGCTCCTTGTTGGAGGTGTACTTGCTGTCACGGATCATGTCTGCATAGGCGTCCTTGCCGAAATAGCAGGAATGCGCCTTGTCGCCGTGGACTATAAGTACTGCGCTGCGTATCTCATTGCTGTATTTGAGTATTGGCATATTAATAAATGATAGTGATGATGTCTTGTTCCAGCCGCCGTTGGAGTTCAGCGAACGCTTGTGGTAGCCGCGCTCTGTCTTGTAGTAGTCGTAGTAGTCTTTTACAAAGAATGGTGCATCTTCCGGCAGCGGATCAACAACTCCGCCGCCAAGCTCATAGCTGCCGGATCTGTAGTCGGCTGTGCGCTGTGCATTGAGCGCCTGCTTCATTGCGTATCTTGCGTCCTCATTGTCCGCTTCGTCAAAGTATCCTTTTGCATTCACGCGGGTCATATCGTACATGGTGGAGGCTACTGTCGCCTTGATCCTTGTGTCCATAGCTGCTGCGTTAATGGCAAGTCCGCCCCAGCCGCAGATGCCGATTATTCCGATGCGCTCGGGGTCAACGTTGTCCTGTACGGAGAGGAAGTCCACTGCTGCGGAGAAGTCCTCGGTATTGATGTCTGGAGATGCCACGTAACGCGGCTGTCCTCCGCTTTCACCTGTGAATGACGGGTCAAATGCTATTGTGAGAAATCCGCGCTCTGCCATTGTCTGGGCGTACAGTCCCGATGACTGCTCCTTTACTGCGCCGAATGGTCCGCATACCGCTATGGCAGCCAGTTTTCCGCTGTAGCTGACCGGTTCATAAAGGTCCGCTGCAAGGGTGATGCCGTAACGATTGTGGAAGGTGACTTTTCTGTGGTTTACTTTTTCGGACTTAGGGAAGGTCTTGTCCCATTCGCTGGTTAATGTAAGTGTCTCTGGCATTGTTATGACCGCCTTTCGGTTCTGATATTTGGATTTGTTTGTGTTATTATTTTACCATTAATTCCCGGCAATTACAAATGCTTATTTTGTATGATGTTCTATGCTTTTTAAGCATATCCGGTCTCTCAGTCTGCGGCTATTGATAACTGGATATTTATACTGCTTACGGGTATTTACACGGAGTATATTTTCTGCGGGAAATTTGCAGTTTTTTTAGTTTTTTTCTCCGGAATAGTTGATTTTTTCCGCTGAATACAGTATAATGTATGTAATTACAGAAAGGAGAGATTTAAATGATCCTTAATAAAGATTGCTACTGGAACATTTTAGATTATACCTTCAAAAATCTACACTTCATTGAGGAGTATACCAACCCCAGTGAGATGATCAATATCGAGACTTCTGTCGAGGAAAAGTGCGTATGGCTCAATAAACTCCTTGAGAAGTACGTCAGTGACAGTTGTCCGCGCGAGGCTATTTTAAGCGCTCTCCATATCCTTCTTACGAGAGATATGATAAAGATCATCTATGTTGCGCAGAAAAAAGACTACCGTATAATCGACCTCACAAGCAAGGGCTATGATGAGTACCTCAGATACCAGAATATCATTCCCTGATCCACTATATTGCTCCCCCAACTAAACTTTGCCAACCAATGCTCAACATAAAGAAAATATATCTGCGTCAGAAAAACTTGAAATGCGAAAGC
>CADBNS010000103.1 GCA_902796065.1 Ruminococcus flavefaciens | reverse complement strand
GCTTAGACCCGCAGTAAACCAGATCATTTCAAAGAATGAGAGCTGCTATTCACTGGTTATAGCAGTTGCAAAACGTGCAAGAGAGATCGCCGACGAACTCATCGAGAACGGCGAGACTCTTGAGGAGAAGCCTGTCAAGACTGCTGTTGAAGAGCTTGCCAGCGGCAAGTGCAAGATCGTCAGCACTTTAAACGAGGAATAATATGGCGCTAATAGCCGAAACTGCTGTAAGCGGGACATCATACTCCTTTGATATGCTGTTCAGCTACACTGTACCGGAGTACTTTTCCGTCTGCCCGGGGTGCAGAGTTCTTGTCCCCTTCGGCAGAGGAAACAGACGGCGTATTGGTGTGGTCATGAGGCTGACAGAGGGCGAGGCGTCGGGACTTAAATCCCTTGCAGATGTGATAGACCATGAGCCTGTCATTTCTGAGGAGCTCATCGGACTGGCGTTCTATCTGCGCGAGCAGACCTTCTGTACGTACTTCGAGGCGGTAAAGACCATGCTTCCGCCCGGTATGGGAGTCAAAGCAAAGGAGCGTTTCAGCTTCGTCCGCGGATTCCGGGAGTATGACAAGCTCTCGCCGGAGGCAGCACGGCTGTTTGAGTCACTGAAGATGGCGTCCGGAGACAGAGAGCTGACTGAGCTGATGGATGGGTATATCCCCGAAAACGGCAGGCGGCTGCCAGACGAGCTGTGTGAGGCAGGTGCAATAGCATCAAACAATGTCTTTCGTCAGAACGTCGGCGATGCATCGGTAAAGATGGTGCGGCTTTCGGACCGGTATCTTGAGGATCCGGAGCAGTTCAAACTGACGTCAAAGCAGAAGAAAACTGCGGAATTCCTGGCAGATAACGGATCTGCCTCAGTAAAAGAGGCTGCGTATATGTGCGGAGTCACCGATGCTGTTATCAAACGGCTTGTTGCCGGAGGCGCAGCTGTTGAGTATGACATGGAGGTGTTCCGTCATGTTGAGGACGGTGCGGAGGAACGGGTAAGTCCCGGAGATATAGTACTGTCCGAAGAGCAGCAGAATGCGCATGACAGAGTGCTGGAACAGATAGAACGCCGTGAGCCGGCTGTTTTTCTGCTTCACGGAGTTACGGGAAGCGGTAAGACTTCGGTTTTCGAGAAGCTGATCGACGACACCGTGAAAATGGGGCGGAGAGCGATGCTGCTGATCCCTGAGATCGGCCTTACACCACAGGTCCTGAGGAGATTCAGATCGCTGTTCGGAGAGCGCGTCGCAGTTATTCACAGCGGACTGTCCGTGGGACAGCGCCTTGATGAGTATAAACGAATAAAAAAAGGGGACGCTGATATTGTTATCGGTACCCGAAGCGCGGTATTTGCACCCCTGTCAGATATAGGTATAATCATAATCGATGAGGAAGGCGAGCGCTCGTACAAATCAGAGAGCTCACCACGGTACCATACCCACGATATAGCGAAATACCGCTGCGGAAAGCACAAAGCTGTGCTTCTGCTGGCATCGGCTACTCCGTCTATCGAGAGCTATTTTTTTGCCGAGAAGGGAGTCTACCATCTGCTTGAGATGAGCCGCCGATACAGCAGCAGTCCGCTGCCAGAGGTGACTATGGTGGATATGAATGCCGAGCGTATGGACGGCAATCCGTCTGAGTTCAGCCGCAAGCTCACTGAGGAGATAAACAGTAACCTGCGAAACGGTGAGCAGACTATCCTGCTGCTGAACCGCAGAGGTTACCATACTATCATCAGCTGCTGCGACTGCAACCAGCCGGTGTACTGTCCGAATTGCTCAGTACCGCTCACCTACCACAAGCGGAACGATAAGCTGATGTGCCACTACTGCGGATACGTCAGCGATCCCGTCACCAGCTGTCCGGAGTGCGGTTCGGAGCACATGAAGCGAATGGGATTCGGTACACAGCGCCTTGAAGAGGAGCTGAACAAGCTGTTCCCCACTGCGAGGATACTGCGCATGGACGCGGATACCACGTTTTCGCGCTATTCCTATGAGAAGAACTTCGCGGACTTCCGCGAGGGTAAGTATGATATTATGATAGGCACCCAGATGATAGGCAAGGGACTCGATTTCCCGAACGTCACACTCGTGGGTGTGCTTTCAGTAGATAAGGCGCTGTATGCCGGAGATTTCCGCAGCTATGAGCGGACATTCTCACTGATAACTCAGGTTGTCGGCCGAAGCGGTCGGGCTCAGCGTCAGGGCAGGGCGATCCTCCAGACTTTCATGCCCGACCACTACATCATGAATCTTGCGGCAGAACAGGACTACAAGGGCTTTTACCGCGAAGAGATAGCGATACGCAGGGCGATGGTTTTCCCGCCGCTGTGCGATATGTGCATCTTCTGCTTCACTTCCCGGGACGAGGCCGCAGTAATGACCGGAGCAGAGGCGGTTATCCGGCTGATGAGCACAAAACTCAGGCAGCTCCAGCCGAAAACACCGGTGAGAGTGCTGGGACCTGTCCGGTGCTCATACGGCAAAATTGGCGGAAGATTCCGCAGCCGTATCATCATGAAGTGTAAGAATACCGCGGAAATGCGCGGATTTATCAGCGGAGTGCTGACAGAGGGCACAAAGCTGAAGGAAATGGCAAATGTCTCACTTTACGCCGATATTAACGGCGATGTGGGAGTATAAGAAAGGATAGATGAACATGGCACTCAGAAAAATACTGACAGATAAGGATGAAATGCTCCATAAGGTATGCAAGCCTGTGGACAAATTCGACGAGAAGCTCGCAGTTCTTCTGGATGATATGCATGAGACACTTGACAAAGCGCAGGGTCTTGGACTTGCTGCTCCACAGATCGGCATATGCAGACGTATATTCATCATGCACCTTGAGGAGGGCAGCATCGAGGCTATCAATCCTGAGGTGACAATGAAGGAAGGCAAGCAGCGCGTACAGGAAGGCTGCCTTTCATGCCCGAATGTCTGGGGATATGTGACAAGACCAAAGAAGTGCCACCTGAAAGCTCAGGACAGAAACGGTCAGTGGTTCGAGATGGACTTCACCGACCTGGGCGCACAGTGTACCTGCCACGAAAATGACCATCTTGACGGTCACGTTTTCACTGAGATAGTTGAGGAATTCTTCACACCTGAGGAGGCTTGAGCCTATGAAGATAGTTTTTATGGGAACGCCTGATTTCGCGGTTCCCTGTCTGCGTACCCTGGCTGAGAGCTGCCACGAGGTCGCAGCGGTATTCACTCAGCCTGACAAGCCGAAGGGCAGGGGGTACAAGATGATACCCACGCCGGTAAAGGCAGCTGCGCAGGAATACGGGATACCGGTATACCAGCCGCTGTCACTCCGCAAGGGAGACGATGCAGCGGAGTCAATGGATATTTTGAAGAATATTGCTCCGGACCTGATAGTGGTAACTGCCTACGGACAGATACTGCCGAAGGAGATACTGGAGCTGCCGCAGCATGGCTGCATAAACATTCACGCATCGCTGCTGCCTAAGTACCGCGGAGCTGCACCGATAAACTGGGTGCTGCTGAACGGTGAGAAGGAGACCGGTGTTACCTCGATGCAGATGAGCGAGGGACTTGATACCGGCGATATGCTCATAAAGCGTTCTACCGAGATCGGCGATAATGAGACATATGCGGAGCTCTACAGCCGCCTCGCTGATATGGGCGGAGAGGTGCTTGCTGAGACTTTAGCTGCCATAGAGAACGGTACTCTGGAGCCGGAGGTGCAGGACGATTCACAGTCGTGCTATTCACCGATGATACGCAAGGAAATGAGTGCGCTGGACTTCACAAAAACAGCTGCGGAGGTACACAATACTATCCGCGGAGTCACAGGCTTCACTATGCTGGGCGGTAAGCGCCTGAAGGTATTTGCATCTGAGATTTCGGACAATATTGCTCATGGCGAGACCGGCACTGTCATTGATCCGGACATATTTGCAGTCAGCTGCTCAGACGGAACAGTAGTGTTCAAAGAGGTGCAGCTTGAAGGCAGCAAACGTATGAAAACAGCGGACTTCCTCAGAGGAAAAAAGCTGGAAAAAGGCGAAAAACTTGGATAAAAGGAGATTGCTATGTACATCATATTTCTGCTTGTAATGTTATTGCTCCCGATTCTTGCACAGCTCAACGTGACCGCGACGTACAAAAAGTACTCAAAGGTTGCGAATTCCCGCGGAGTTACTGCGGAAGATGTCGCAAGAAGGATACTTGAAGCGAATGGTATATATGACGTAGGTATCGAGCACATCAGCGGCAACCTTACCGACCACTACGACCCCACAGCCAAGGTCGTGCGCCTGTCTGACGCGGTATACGGCAGCACTTCAGTTGCGGCCATAGGTGTAGCTGCTCACGAATGCGGACACGTTTGTCAGCACGCCACACAGTATACGCCGATAGTTATCAGAAGCAAGATAGTTCCCGCGACCAATTTCTGTTCAAGACTCTGGTCACTGGTATTCATAGTTGGCATCTGGATCGCAAACTCTACAGGCTCACTGGCTGTATGCTATGCTGCACTGGCAATGTTCTGCGCGGTAATACTCTTCCAGCTCGTGACCCTGCCTACTGAGCTTGACGCAAGCCACAGGGCACTGAAAACACTGGAGAGCGAGGGTATCCTTGAAAGTACTGAGATACCGTCCGCAAGAAAGGTGCTGACGGCTGCTGCCATGACATACGTCACAGCACTGGTAACATCTATTATCCACCTTCTCTACTATCTCAGTATGCTTAACGGCGGAAAGAGGAGAAGATGAGCGAAGCCCGGTATCTTGCAGTAAAACTGCTGAACAAGACGTTCCGCAGCGGCAGCTATTCCAATATTCAGCTGTCCGGAGGTCTGGACAGCTCCGACCTGTCACCCCAGGATAAAAAGCTGTGCTCCGTACTCTATTATGGGGTGATCGAGCGCAGGATCACGCTGGACTGCGCAATATCCGGACTTTCCAGCCGTCCGCTGAACAAGCTGGACGATGTGGTGCTGAATATACTGCGATGTGGTATCTATCAGCTGAAATATATGGACAACATTCCGGATAACGCGGCGGTAAACGAAAGCGTGGCACTTGCAAAGAAATTCGGTAAGACCAGCGCTTCCGGCATGGTCAATGCGATACTGCGCAGCTTTATCCGCAGCGGTAAAAATGTGGCGTATAAGGGCAGAAACAGCTATGAATCCATGTCGGTGGAGTATTCCGTACCGGCGGAGCTGGTGAAGAGCCTTATGGCGGACTACGGCGAGGAGCTTGCCCGCGATCTGCTGAGCAATGCCCTTGAGAAACCCCCTGTTTATATGCGCCGCAACAGTCTGCGCTGTACGGAAGTGGAGTTCGCCGCGGCACTGGGAGAGATCTCCGCAGAGCCGGATACACCGGAGGACTGCTGGAAAGCGTCCGGCGGCGATGTTACGGCAACTGAGGCGTTCCGGAAGGGCTATTTCCACGTACAGGACAAATCGTCCCAGTTGTGCTGCATGGCGCTTGCTCCCACTGAGGCGGACACTGTGCTGGATATTTGCGCTGCTCCGGGCGGAAAGACCTTCACTATGGCGGAGCTGATGAACGGAAAGGGAAGGATATTCGCCTTCGACCTCCACGATAAGCGCGTAAAGCTGATACGCGACGGCGCTGAGCGGCTGGGACTCGGCAATATTACCGCGTCCGCAGGCGATGCGACGAAGTATAACAGCGAGCTGCCGCAGTTCACGAAGATACTCTGCGATGTACCGTGCTCAGGATTCGGAGTCATCGGCAGAAAGCCGGAGATAAAGTACAAGAGCCTCAGCGAATTTGAGCGTCTTCCGGACATACAGTATGCCATTGCGGAGAATGCGCTGAAATACCTTGCGGTGGGCGGAGAAATGGTGTATTCCACCTGTACCCTGCGCAAGGCGGAAAATGAAGCAGTAGTCGAGCGCCTTCTGGCGGCACATCCGGAGATAGAGCCGGCAGAGCTGCCTGCACCGCTGGATACCGTGGGAAGCTGTTCAGCAAGCATATTTCCGCGCTATTTCCACAGCGATGGGTTCTTTATCGCGAAATTGAAAAAAGTAAGGTGATATGTTGGAAAAGATAGATATTCTGAGTCTTGATCTCGGGGAGCTTGAGAAGGTGCTGACAGACATCGGAGAGAAAAAATTCCGCGCAAAACAGATCTTCCAGTGGCTTCACGTGAAAAGAGTCTTTGATTTCGACAAAATGACTGACATATCTGTCCAATTGAGGACGCGGTTAAAAGAAATTTTTTGTATAAATGGACTATTTGTGCAGAAAAAGCTTGAATCTAATATAGATAATACGGTAAAATATCTTTATGGGCTT
>CADBNS010000102.1 GCA_902796065.1 Ruminococcus flavefaciens | reverse complement strand
GCGTATCCAGTTATAGCCCTCGAAATCGACGAGGTGCTGGCGGGAGCCGTGCATATTATCGGAGACGGTATCGACGATGATCCAGCCGTCCTTAGGGAAGGAGCCGCCGGGAGCGGCATTGACCTCGATGGTATAGTCAGAAGGCTCCATATTGCGGTTAGCGTACATACCGATGTTATCGTAAGCGCTGGTATTGTACCACACAGCGATGACGCTTTTCCGCTGATTTTCCGGTACACCGGAGAGGTCATAAGCAAGATAGTCCGGAGTAGTACCGAACCAGAAAGAGAAGTAGTGCTCATCGTTACCGGCGGAAGCGGTAGCCGGGTTAGCCTCAGAGTAGGCAGGAACGCCTCTGCTGATAACGGGATTAGGTGAAGTAACAGCGAGCGCGGAGCCTGAGCACACAGCCGAAGCGGCGATGAGAGCGGAGGTGACAGCGGACGCAGTTTTGCGGATAAATTTTTTCATAGATCTCAACTCCTTGAAAGGTGCAGACCGCCGCATAGTGCAAAGAGAATGCGCAACCGGACGAAGCGTGGAACGGCGGCTGTCCCAGATACATTAATTATAATGCGGACGGCGGAGGAATTCAACGGAAAATGGCGGAATAGCCGGCAAATTCGGAGTGTTGGATAAAAACGGTAAGAGCGATTTGGTAAAAAGATGAAAATGCCAGCTTAAAGCAAGGGTTAAAAGAAGGCAAAAAAATAACGCCTTTACCGACACCCTCTCAATAAGTCGATAAAGGACGTTATTCGTTTTGCAGTCGCGCACCCTCTATACGCTTCTGCACCGGCTGGCATAATTCCGAAATGCCATACAGTTGTTTGCGATGCTTAGTTCATTATAAAACGTTTTAAGTTACTTTAAGCTGAGTTTAGGCGATTAAACATATTATAGGCATTAATGTTTAATAAACAGCTTGAATAGTAATACGTTTAGTAAGACGAAATCTGAATCAAGACCCGGCGGAGTTTAAACCGGGAAGCAAGACCAACCATATCTGCCGTTTTCACAGGACACAATAATATTTAATAATTGTGTGATGACCGCGAACCCCGATTTATAGGGGGAATATCGCTGCCAACAATTGTATTATAAACTAAAGTTGCGCTACTTGCAATTGATAATATTGCTTAATTTTAGCACTTTTTTGCGAACTTTGATTTACATATTTATATAAACAAAATGTTAACGAAACTTTTAATTTAACTACATTTTCTTGATAGATAGTGACGATCATTATTTAATCTGCTGAAAAGTCGTGGACGGATTAAGCTTTAAGTTTTCCGCATATAACAGCGGTTTTCTCGGCTTAGTGAAATAAGCTTTTTATACCTTATGAACTTTATTATATAAAAAATACAAAAAGTTTTCAGCAATTTAGATATATAAAGTAAAACTATATAATCAATTTAGTTCAATAGAAAACGCAGAAAAATTTTTGTAAGCTCCGGAAAAATTAGGAGAATATTAACTGCGGTTCACGGCAAAGAAAAAGCAGAGTCCGCAGACTCTGCAAAAGTCAGATTATCCGTTCTGAAGCTTCTTCGATGCAGTTTTCGTAATACTCACGGCTCCAATCAAAGGGGAGCTCCTTGAAGATCTTCAGGCATTCGTGAGCGTTATCCATGGCATCGGAAAGGCCCTCGCTATCGCCGGAGCAAGCGCAGATATAGACGCCGGTAATCAGGATCTCCAGCAGGGTGGTATCGTTTTTGCCCTGGGGTTTATAGCCGAAACCCATAAGCATACGGAAGGCCTGGTCGTATTTTTTCGCGGCACAGTCCACGAGGGCAAGGGCGATATAGAGGTCAGCCTGACGCTGGAGAGGCAGTTTGGCGGAGTAATTCTGCAAGAAGTTGATATTTTCGGTACGAAAGTCAACAGCATCGCGCCACTTACCTTTTTTGCTGAGCAGCTTGAGCATTTCAATGCAGTACTCATACTTATCATCGCCGCTGAGTTTTTTATCAGAGAGCTTATCGATGTAGAAGTAAGCGGTGCTGATGTCATGGATCTTGTCATATAGCTTAGCTGTCTCGATAATATCGTATGGATCGGGCTTTTTCAGATCACCGACCATAGCGGACGCATACATTTCGCAAAGCTCTTTAGAGTAACCGGCTTTGCAGAAAACCTGGTAAATGTCGTCATAACGTCTGAGCTCAGCGGTAAAAGACGGCAGCAGAGCTTTAGCCAGCTTAGATTTTTTCCGTTCTTGCGTAGACTGCATAGTCCATGTCCCTCCTTAACGGCATCAGCTGAAATGGAAGCTCCGGATCGGTAAAGGGAGCGCGGTGATGCCGGAATATTGTACGCCGCAGACGTCCTGAAGCAAAGGCAGGGGGCGTCAGGGCGCAATTATACACAGTCAAGATCTCACTAATATATTGTATCATAAAAATTAATAATAGTCAATATTTGCTGATTTGTTTAGAGTAATTTTGTTTAAATGCACAAAAATAAGACTAAAAATTTTCCAAATTAAAACAATGAACCTTGTTTACTTTTAAGACTATTTCAATATTTTGTGATATAATGTATATTATGATGGGATAAGTGTATCTATACAGCCCATGAAAGGGGTAAAAATATGAAATTGTTGGTTGTTGAAGATGAGATGCAGCTGGCAGATGCTCTGTCAGAGATACTCAAAAGGAATATGTATTCAGTGGACGTTGCATATGATGGGAATGAAGGACTGGACAACGCCCTGACCGGACTATACGACGGAATAATCCTTGACATAATGCTGCCGGGAATGAACGGCATAGATATACTGCGCACACTGAGGGCAGCGAAGGTGAACACGCCCGTACTGCTGCTTACGGCGCGCAGCGAGATAGAGGACAAGATAAACGGACTTGACTGCGGAGCTGACGACTATCTGACGAAGCCCTTCATCACAGGAGAGCTGCTGGCGAGGGTGCGAGCGATGACGCGCCGCAAGGGAGAAATAGTAGACGATAACAGTATGGGCTTCAACGGACTTGAGCTCCACAAGAATACCTGTTCCATAAGCTGGAAGGGAAATGATGTAAAACTGAGTCTGAAGGAGTTCCAGATAATGGAGCTGCTCATGGCTAATCCGAAGCAGATATTGCCGAAGGAGCGGATCATAGAGAAGATATGGGGCTATGAGAGTGACGTAGAGTACAATAATATAGAGGTATACATATCGTTTCTGAGGAAGAAGATCTCGGCAATATCCGCTCCTGTGCAGATAAAGACTGCAAGGGGAATAGGATACTCACTGGAATAGGGGGTGTGATCCTTTGTTCAGAAAAGTACAGCTGAAATTCTTTGCAATAATAACCGGTACGCTCATAGCGATATTCATCGCTGTGCTTGGATCGATAAACCTGATAATGAACGCGGTACTTGAACGTCAGTCGAAAGTCGTGCTGAAGCAGATAGCAGCTGATGTTGAGTACAACAGCCGGACCGGAAAGTTCACGTATAATATGCCGGATAAGCCCAAGATAGCGCCGCGTCCGACGGAGCGGACTGATCCGCCGACGGAGGAGGCATCAACGCAGGAGGACAATACAGAGCCGATCACAGCTGGCAGCAGTACTGTGGCTTCCACAGCCGGCAGTACCGGAGCTTCCACAGCGCAGTCCTCTGCAGCACCGTCCACCTCACCAAAGGCAGATGCAGCTGCACCTGAGGAGCCGCAGGAAGAGCCGGTGCAGGAGCCTGAGCCGGAAAACGAGCCGCAGGAGGAGCCGCAGCCACAGCCTGAGCCTGAACCGCAGCCTGAGCCGGCACACGAAGAGCCGCAGCCACAGCCGCAGCAGACCCAGCCGCCGCAGCCTGAACCGCAGACGCCGGAGCTTCCGCCGCCGGCAGAGGATTCCCACGCGCCCAGCAATTACGGACATCAGGACGATCAGTTTGACTGGAACGACTACTGGACCAATTACTGGAAGAATTACTGGCAGTTCTGGGATAACTATTATAAGAGCAATCCGACCGGACCGGCAGACAGCGGATTCCCGATGTATCCGATGTATCCATACGGAAAGCCGCCGGGAGTCATGTCGGATAAGCCGAAGGAAGAGAAAAATGACGGACGCGGTGAAACTGACGGCATAGTAAAGATGGCGAACACATTTGCCGCACCGATACTTGACGGCTTCACAGTAGAAGTGTATGCTGAGGAGACCGAACCTGCAACAGAGGCGACACAGCCGCCGCCGGTGAGGGCAGCTTCGGAGGAGGACCCGTTTCCGAAGTCGATGGGATCAATAGATTTCTTCGTACTCATGGCAGACAAGGAAGGCAACTATGTCTCCGGCAGGAACAATGACGATATAGACAAGGAAACTGCGCAGAAGTACATAACGAAGATACTGAAATCGCAGCTTACCACAGGCACAGTCGATCATTACCAGTTCTGCACAGCGGAAAAGACGAATGGAACGCTGATAGCGTTCACTGACAAGAGTGCGGAGATAGATATGCTCCACAACCTGACACGTACCACTATTATAATAGGTATAATAAGCATCATTGCGCTGTCAGCCGCATCGTACTTCCTGAGCGGAGTTATCGTGCAGCCGATAGAGAAGGCGTTCAACAATCAGAAGCAGTTTATATCTGACGCAAGCCACGAGCTGAAAACTCCGCTGACAGTCATAACGGCGAATGCGGACATACTGTCAGATGAGATCGGGCAGAACAAGTGGCTGACGTACATAAAGGATCAGGCGGAGCGAATGAACGTGCTGGTCAATGAGCTGCTGAACCTCACGCGACTTGAAAACAACACAACGAATTTCACCATGACGGAGTTCAATCTCAGCCAGGCGATAGAGAAGACAGCACTTCCCTTTGAGAGTCAGGCGTTTGAGAGCAACAAGCGTTTTGAGCTGAACATAGTGAAGGATCTGTACATAGTCGGAAGTGAGCAGCACATAAAGCAGATGGCAGCGATATTCATAGACAACGCATTGAAGTACTCCAATGACGGAGGAATAATCCGCGTAACGCTGGCAAAGCAGGGCGACAAGAAGGTATTGTACGTATACAATTCCGGACAGGGCGTCAAGGAAGATGAGAAGGACAAGGTATTTGAGCGGTTCTTCCGCAGCGATATGTCGCGCAACCGTTCATCGGGAGGCTATGGACTGGGACTTGCGATAGCGAAGACGATCATAGACCGTCACAAGTTCAGGGTACACATAGAGAACAATCCCGGACGTGGAGTATGTTTTGTAATAACAATGGGATAAAGGACAGACCGGAGAGTAGAAACTCCGGTCTGTTTGTATATATCCGTCCGGCACATTTCTGCATATAATAAAAGGGCAGCTGAATAAGGCTGCCGCAAAAGGCAATACTATAATCAGCAGCTGCTGAATAACATAGATCTGGAGATGTGCATTATGTCAGTAAAACGAGGAGAAATATACTATGCAGATCTGAGTCCGGTGGTAGGCTCAGAGCAAGGCGGAGTGCGGCCGGTGCTGATCGTGCAGAACGACGTAGGTAACAGGCACAGTCCGACGGTAATAGCTGCGGCGATAACGAGCCAGCGTGACAAGACGCGGCTGCCGACGCACATAGAGGTGCAGGCAGACAAATGCGGACTGTCGAAGGACAGCATAGTGCTGCTGGAGCAGATACGCACAATTGACAAGAAGCGTCTGAAGGACAAAATGGGAGAGCTGGATCTGCGCTCGATGAACAAGGTAGACACAGCGTTGTCCATCAGTTTCGGACTTGGCACGGTATAAAAGAAAGGGGACTGCGGCGAAAAGCGGCAGTCCCATAAAGAACGAAAAGACGAAAAATAAGCCGGACGAACGTCCGGCTTCATAAATGAATTAAGAAAATAAATATGTGTAGAACAAAAGAAAGGAGACAACAAAACGAGTGTTAATAATTAAGAATTACTTAACACTATAGATATTATATCCGATTTCAAGGGATTCGTCAAGAGAAATCTGAAAAAATAATCTTTCAAATTCAAATTCTGTCAATATTACCAATCTTATTTCGTAATGATTAAGCAAAATGTACAAAATCTGTAGATACAGTATCGGCCGTAAGTTTAATAAATTATTGAACAATAAAACAAATAACTAAAGTAATTCTTAGTTAGTGTATACAAACATCTTAATTGTTAATTTTGTATCAAAGTTTTAGAAAAAATGAAAAAGGTATTTACAAAGTCGATATTTTGTGTTATAATGTTAGGCGAAGTTATATGCTGTGCCGCAGGCGCCCCTGAGGTACGCTCTATAACCCCTGAAAAAATCTTACAGGAGGTCATAAATAATGGCAATCAAAAGAAAAATGAAAACCATGGACGGTAACAACGCTGCTGCTTGGGTATCATATCCGTTTACTGACGTAGCTGCAATTTACCCCATCACACCCTCCTCAGTTATGGCTGAGGTCACCGACAGCTGGTCTGCAAAGGACAAGAAGAACCTTTTCGGACAGCCTGTAACAGTTGCAGAAATGCAGTCTGAGGCAGGTGCAGCTGGTACGGTTCACGGCTCACTTTCTGCCGGAGCACTTACTACTACTTATACCGCTTCACAGGGACTTCTTCTGATGATCCCTAATATGTACAAGATCGCCGGCGAGCTTCTCCCGCACGTGATCCATGTATCCGCAAGATGCGTATCATCACACGCACTTAACATCTTCGGTGACCACTCTGATATATATGCCTGTCGCCAGACCGGTTACGCAATGCTCTGCTCAGGCAGCGCACAGGAAGTAATGGATCTCGGTGCAGTTGCACACCTTTCAACGATCAAGGGCAGAGTACCATTCCTTCACTTCTTCGATGGTTTCCGTACATCACACGAGATCCAGAAGATCGAGACATGGGATGACGAGACACTCTACAGCCTCCTGGACAAGGAAGCAGCACAGAAGTTCAGAGACGGCGCTCGCCATCCTGAGAGACCTGTTCTCCGCGGCTCAGCAGAGAACCCTGACATCTTCTTCCAGGGCAGAGAGGCTTGCAACAAGTACTACGATGCACTTCCCGGAATCGTAGAAGACTACATGAACAAGATAAATGACCTCATCGGAACAGATTACAAGCTCTTCAACTACTACGGTGCAGCTGATGCAGAGCACATCATCATTGCAATGGGTTCTGTAAATGAGACTATCGAAGAGACTATCGATTATCTCAACGCAAACGGCGGCAAGTACGGTCTCGTAAAGGTACGTCTGTACAGACCTTTCGTAGCTTCAAAGCTTGTTGAAGTTATCCCTGAGAGTGTTAAGAGAATATCAGTCCTCGACAGAACAAAGGAGCCCGGATCACTTGGTGAGCCTCTCTACCTCGACGTAGTAGCAGCTCTCAAGGGCACAAAGTTCAACGACATTCCTGTATTCACAGGCAGATACGGACTTGGTTCAAAGGATACAGTTCCTGCACACATCGTAGCAGTATTCAAGAACACAACAAAGCAGAGATTCACAATCGGTATCGAAGATGACGTTACAAACCTCTCACTTCCTATCGAAGAGAATCCTGATTCAGCACCTGCAGGCACAACAGCATGTAAGTTCTGGGGACTTGGCTCAGACGGTACGGTTGGTGCTAACAAGAACTCTATCAAGATCATCGGTGACCACACTGACCTCTATGCACAGGCATACTTTGCATATGACTCAAAGAAGTCAGGCGGTGTAACAATATCACACCTTCGTTTTGGTAAGACACCTATCAAGTCAACATACCTTATCAACAAGGCTGACTTCGTAGCTTGCCACAACCAGAGCTATATCGACAAGTACGATATGGTATCCGACATCAAGCCGGGCGGAACATTCCTCCTCAACACCATCTGGAGCATTGACGAGCTGGATAAGAACCTCCCCGGACAGGTAAAGAGATACATCGCACAGAACAATATCAACTTCTACATCATCAATGGTGTAAAGCTTGGTGAAGAGACAGGAATGGGTACACGTATCAACACTATCCTCCAGTCTGCATTCTTCAAGCTTGCAAACATCATTCCTTTTGAAGATGCACTGAAGTACATGAAGGCTGCAGCTGAGGCTTCATACAGCAAGAAGGGACAGGACGTAGTTGAGAAGAACTGGAACGCTATCGATGCTGGTCACCAGAACATCGTAAAGGTAGACGTACCTGCATCATGGAAGGACTGCGCAGATACACAGATGGGTATGCCGGCAGTAACCTGCGATAACAAGGTACTCCAGGACTTCGTAAACAAGATCCAGATTCCATGCAATGCACAGAAGGGTAACGATCTCCCTGTATCAACATTCGTAGACATGGCAGACGGTACATTCCCGCAGGGTTCAGCAGCATTTGAGAAGCGCGGTATCGCAGTAAAGGTACCTTCATGGGATGCTTCCAAGTGTATCCAGTGTAACCAGTGTGCATACGTATGTCCGCACGCAGTAATCAGACCTGTAGCAATGACAGCAGACGAGCTTGCAAAGGCACCTGCAGCAGCTAAGTCAGCAGACTTCAAGCCGGCGATCGGTGATCTGAAGTTCGTGATGACAGTATCCACACTTGACTGTACAGGATGCGGCGTCTGTGCTAACGTATGTCCTGCAAAGGAGAAGGCACTCACAATGGAGCCTATCGCATCACAGATGGATCAGCAGGAAGTATTCAACTACGGCAGAACACTGGACGAGAAGCCTGAGGTAGCTGCAAAGTTCAAGGCAGATACAGTAAAGGGCTCACAGTTCAGACAGCCACTCCTCGAATTCTCAGGCGCTTGCGCAGGATGCGGAGAGACACCATACGCTAAGCTGGTAACACAGCTCTTCGGTGACAGAATGATGATAGCAAACGCAACCGGATGTTCATCTATCTGGGGCGGCAGCGCACCTTCAACACCTTACACAGTAAACAAGAAGGGCAGAGGTCCTGCTTGGTCCAACTCACTGTTCGAGGACAACGCTGAGTTTGGTTACGGTATGTACCTTGCTCAGGAGACACTGAGAAACAGAGTAGTAGCAAAGGTAAAGGCACTGGAAGAGAAGGCAGATAAGCCGGAAGTTAAGGCAGCTATCGCAGAGTACTTCGAGACATTCAACGATGGTGCAGCAAACAATGTTGCAACAGATAAGCTGGTAGAAGTACTTGAGGCTTGCGGCTGTGAAGAGTCCAAGGCAATTCTTGCAGAGAAGGATTATCTGAGCAAGAAGTCACAGTGGATCTTCGGCGGTGACGGATGGGCATACGACATCGGCTTCGGCGGACTCGACCACGTTATCGCATCAGGCAAGAATGTAAATATCCTCGTATTCGATACAGAGGTTTACTCAAATACAGGCGGACAGGCTTCCAAGTCCACACCTACAGGCGCTATCGCACAGTTTGCTGCTGCCGGTAAGGTAACG
>CADBNS010000101.1 GCA_902796065.1 Ruminococcus flavefaciens | reverse complement strand
TTTGCATTTGTAGACTTTCTGAAGAAGGCAGGAGTGAAGTGCTGGCAGATACTGCCGCTGTCACCGACGAGCTACGGAGATTCGCCGTACCAGTCGTTTTCGGTGAATGCAGGCAACCCGTACTTCATAGACTTTGACGTACTTGCCGGAGACGGACTGCTTGAGGAGCACGAATATCGCAGCATCAGCTGGGAGACAGATCCGGAGAAGGTAGATTACGCGCTGATCTACGATCATTGCTTTGACGTACTGAGGATGGCGTATGACCGGTTCAGGCCGTCGAAGTTCCGGGACTACAAGAAGTTCTGTGATGCAAACAAGGACTGGCTGGAGGAATACGGACTGTTCATGGCATTGAAGAGCCGGAATGACGGAAAGGCGTGGTATGAGTGGGACAAGGAGATCTCCATGCATCGGCCGAAGGCGGTAGCTGAGGCGAAGAAGGTGCTGAAGAAGGAGATAGAGTTTTACAAATTCATACAGTACGAATTCAGCCGTCAGTGGAATGAGCTGAAGAGCTACGCCAACGACAGCGGCATAGAGATAATCGGAGACATACCCATATACTGTGCACTGGACAGTGTAGAGGCGTGGGCAGACCCGAAGCTGTTCTGGTTTGACCGCAAGCGTAAGCCGGTAGCAGTAGCAGGTTGTCCGCCGGACGATTTCTCACCGCTGGGTCAGCTTTGGGGCAATCCGCTGTACGACTGGGAGTATCACAAAAAGACCGGATACAAGTGGTGGATAGAGCGGATAAGACGGGCGACGGAGCTGTACGACATAGTAAGGATCGACCATTTCCGCGGTTTTGAGAGCTACTACACGATACCCTACGGAAACGCAGATGCGACAATCGGCGAGTGGAAGAAGGGACCGGACTACGAGCTGTTCCGGCTTGCCGAGGAGAAGCTTGGCAGGCTGAACATCATTGCAGAGGATCTGGGCTTCATCACGCCGGAGGTACGTGCGATGCTGGACAAATGCGGATACCCGGGCATGAAGGTGCTGCAATTCGGGTTCAGTGACGGAGAGAACGAGCATCTGCCGCATAATTTCGGCACAACGAAGTGCATAGCATACACCGGCACTCACGACAATGAGACTCTGAACGGTTGGGTAGAAGCAATGGACAAAAAGACGCTGAAATTTGCGCGGAAGTATCTTAACGTAAAGAAAAAGAGCCAGATACCGTCAGCAGTAATAAGGGCGGCATGGGGCAGTACAGCGGAGACAGCGGCAGCGCAGATGCAGGACTTCCTTGACAGTCCGCGGAGTGCGCGAATGAATACTCCTTCCACACTTGGCGGGAACTGGCAGTTCCGGACGAAGCCGGAGGACTTCACGCCGGAGCTTGCGAAAGAGATAAAGAAGCTGAACAAGCTGTACAACAGATAAGGAAACGCGGGAAAAGGAGAGTATCATGGATAAGAAGATATTTATAGAAAAGATCACGAGCAAGCTGCCGCAGGACAGAAAGACAGCCACACCGCAGCAGGTCCACAACGCACTGGGCGAAACGATAATGGAGATGTACTCAGTCAAGTGGGACGTCAGCCGCAGGAGCCATCTTGAGGGCAGACGTGCAGCATATCTGTCGATGGAGTTTCTTGTAGGCAGGGCAGTATACAACAATCTGCTGTGTCTTGGGGCATATTACGAAGCCGACGAGGTACTGCGTGAGCTGGGTATCCCGCTGTCCGAGCTTGAAGTAATAGAGGACGCGGCGCTTGGCAATGGCGGACTTGGCAGACTTGCGGCGTGTTTCCTGGATTCCGCGGCTACACTGGACCTTCCCCTTGACGGATACGGAATACGTTACAAATACGGCTTATTCAAGCAGACCATAGAGGACGGTTTCCAGCGTGAGGACGTAGATGACTGGACGCGGTACGGAGACCCGTGGTCAGTGCGCTGTGACAAGGACACAGTGCTTGTGGAATACAGCGGACAGACGGTGAGGGCAGTACCATATGATATGCCCATATTTGGCTGCAAGACGGACAATATCGGCACACTGAGGTTATGGCAGGCAGAGCCGGTGAAGGAGTTTGACTTTGAAGTATTCAACCAGCAGAACTATCTTGAAGCATCGAAGGAGAAGATATATGCAGAGGACATCTCGCGTGTGCTGTACCCCAACGATGACACAGAGGCAGGCAAGAAGCTGAGACTGAAGCAGCAGTACTTCTTCAGCTGTGCGTCACTGACGGACATGATACGCAAGCACAAGGCGCTTCGCGGAAGTGCGGAGGGAATAGAGGAGTATATAGCGATACAGCTGAATGACACACACCCTGTCATATCCATACCGGAGCTTATCCGCCAGCTGGTGGACAACGAGGGCTGGAGCTTTGAAAAGGCGCTGGAAACGGCAAAGAAGGTGTTCAACTACACGAATCACACAGTAATGCAGGAGGCGTTGGAGAAGTGGGATACAAAGCTCATAGACGAGCTTCTGCCGCGGATATACGAAATAATCATACAGATAAACGAAGCTATGATGGCGGAGCTGTACGCCGCCGGAGTACAGCGTGACAAGATAGATCGTCTGAGGATAATCAAGGGCGACAAGGTGCACATGGCAGACATGGCGTGCTACGTATCCGGCCACATCAACGGCGTAGCAGAGATACACACGCAGATATTGAAGGATACGGTACTTGCGGACTGGTACAGCCTGTATCCTGAGCGATTCCGCAACGAGACCAACGGAATCACACAGCGCAGATGGCTTGCACTGTGCAATCCGAATCTGTCGGAGCACATCACTGACCTGTTGGGAAATGATACATGGCTGACGAATCTGAGCAAGCTGAAAGAGCTTGAGCGTTACTCATCGAACAAGGAGGTACTGCGCAGGTTCATACGTGAGAAGAACTACAACAAGACGCTTCTGACGCAGTATATATACAAAATGGAGGGCATCGACCTGAGTCCGAACCTGATATTTGACATACAGATAAAGCGACTCCACGAGTACAAGCGACAGCTGTTGAACGCATTTTCGATACTGTGGATATACTACGGCATCAAGGACGGCAGCATAAAGAACTTTGCGCCGACAGCGTTCATATTCGGAGCGAAGTCCGCGCCGGGCTACCGCAGGGCGAAAGCGATAATCAAGTATATCAACGAGGTAGGCAGGATAGTATCGTCGGATCCGGAGACCAGTGATCTGATAAAGGTAATATTCGTGCAGAACTACAACGTAACGTATGCCGAGAAGCTGGTAGCAGCGGCAGACATCTCCGAGCAGATCTCTACATCGGGAACTGAGGCATCTGGCACAGGAAACATGAAGCTGATGCTTAACGGAGCAGTAACGCTGGGAACGTATGACGGAGCGAATATAGAGATAGTGCAGGAAGCCGGAGAGGAGAACAATTACATCTTCGGAGCGCGTGTAGAGGATATAGAGCGCATGGCACCGGATTATGACAGCCGCAGGATATTTGCGGAGGATCCGATGATACGCCGTGTAGTATCGTCACTGATAGACGGAACGGTATGTGACGGCGGAACGGGAGATTTCCGTGAGCTGTACACCGCGCTGCTTGATGGAGCGAGCTGGCACAAGCCTGACCACTACTATCTGCTGGCAGATCTGAAGCCGTATGTAGAGACGAAGCTGAGGGCGATAAGTGACTATGCCAACGACCGCATGGGATTTGCGGAGAAGCAGTGGTTAAATATGTGCAATGCCGGAAAGTTCAGTTCAGACCGAACCATAGCGGACTACGCAGAGAACATCTGGCACATAGCGCCGCCGGAGAAGAAATAACAAAAAAAGTCCTGAGACAGCCGATAAGCTGTTTCAGGACTTTATCATTATGGATCAATACTCATAGAACGAATCGATACCGAGGTACTCTTCGAGGCAGAGGCCGCTTTCGTAAATTTTGGTAGCGGTCTGGACGCCGACGAAGCGGATATGCCAGGGTTCGTAGTTAAAGCCGGTTATAGCCTCCTTGCCCTTAGGGTAGCGGATAATGAAGCCGTACTTATGGGCATTGACAGCGAGCCATGCAGCCTCGCGGGTATCTGCGAAGGCGTTGCTTGCGGAGTTTACATCGATAGCGAGACCGGTCTGGTGTTCGGAGTGACCCGGACGAGCGGAGTACAAGTCCGCAGCCGCCTGACCATCGCGCAGAACGTAGTAATTATAGAGGTCCTCCTGGGTTTTGTAAGAGCGATAGCCGGAATTGAAACGGATGCTCAGACCGGAGAGAGCGGCATCAGCAGCGAGCTTATTGAACTGAGCGGAAGCGGTCTGGTTCATACCGGGAGCATAGGTTTCTGGGAGCTTGTAGGACTTATTGACGACGAGAATGCCGTTGATGTAGGTAACGCCGTTACGTTTTTCGACATACTGGCTGACCCGTGATGTAGTGACCGGAGCGACAGGCACCGGAGCGGCAGTCGTGGTAGTTATCACAGGAGCAGGCGGAGCGGTATAAGTAGTAACGGGAGCGTAGGGGTTTTTAACGATAACTCTCACCTGAGCCTTGACCTCTGGGTTATCGGCGCTGGACACAGTGATGATACACTCGCCGGCTTTACGGCCGTAGACCCAGCCGTCCTTATCGACAGTAGCGACAGTCACATCGGAGGACTCCCAGATTTCGGACTTATCCGGAGCATTAGCGGGGTACATGGTGACCCAAGCAGAGAGGTCACACTGACCGATATTGATAGTCATATCGTATCTGGAGAGTTCGATTTCTCTTACGATGACCGCATTTGGGTCAGCGACCTTGACGAAAACCTGAGCAACAACGTTTCTGTTGGCTTTGCTTACAGCAGAAATGACGCAGCCGCCGTGTTTTTTAGCTATAACGACGCCCTCGCTGTTGACAGAAGCGACAGAAGGGATAGAGCTTTCCCAGAAAACGTCTTTATTTTTAGCATTATCGGGAGTGAAAGAGAGGTTAATGATCTCCCAGTCACCGATCTGCATATTGAGGCTTGATTTATCCGGAGTTATACCGGTAAGGAAGATCTCCGGCTCGGCAGTAGTAGTCACAGGCGGAGCGGAGGTAGCGGCAGTTGTAGTAGTGGTTGTGGTAGTAGTTGTAATTGTGGAAGTTGTAGTAGTTGAGGTCACAGTGGCGGTAGATTCTGCCGTTGCAGCAGTAGTCACCGGATCGGGACCGATAACAGTAACAGCGATCTCAGCCTTTATATCGGGGTCAGTGCTGCTTGACACAGTGATAGTGCAGTTTCCGGGAGCGACACCCTTTACCCAACCGCTGCCGTCAACAACGGCTACAGAGGGATCTGAGCTTGACCAGGCCTCAGCAGTGCGGGCATCGTCAGGGAGGAAGGTAACTGAAGCAGCGATTTCGCCTTCGCCGACATTGAGGCTCAGGGAGTCTCTGCTTGATCTGATGCCTCTGACTCTGTAAGGATCGACAACAGAGAGGTCAACGGTATCGAAAATATCCGGAGACTCAACGCTTTCGGCTTTGATAGTGCAGAAGCCCTCATTGAAAGCGGTGACCCAGCCCTCGTCGTTGACAGAAGCCACAGATTCATCGGAAGAGGACCAGATAACGCGCTGATCCGCAGCGCTCAGGGGGAATACAGTAACTCGAGCAGCGAGACCGCTCTCGCCGATGTCGAGTTTCATAGAATTATGAGACAGTCTGATGTTGGTAACCTTGTCAGCAGCCGGAGCAGAAGTCACAGCAGAAGTAACGGAAGAGGAATCCGAAGAAGTAACAGTTTCGGTAGAAAACGGAACAGTTTCTCTTTCTCTCCTGTTAGTATCCGTAGTTGTGGACGTGACCGGCACAGTGGTGGCAGCAGCGGTACCGGAAGGTGCAGTAGTGACCGGATCGGACAAAACAGAGACCGGTCGTGGGTACATTTCCTCGATCCTCAGTTTACCGCCGGTAGAAAGGTAAGAGTAGTAACTAAGGATAATGGAAGCATCGGAAGCATCGATAACATTATCGTTATTGAGGTCAGCGGCAACTATGAGTTCCGGAGAGAACGAAGGTGCATGGCCGGTAGACAGAGATGAATACTCTACCAGGACGATAGTAGCATCGGAAGCATCGATAACGCCGTCAGAATTGAGGTCACCTCGTCTGGGGCTATTCATAATGGCGGAAGCAGAGACAGGCTCCGAGCACTCTGAGACGACTGTTGGTAGTGGAGTGGACGAACCAGCAGCAAAAGCCGGGATAGCTGACGGAGTGAGCGCAGCGGCACACATAGCAGCTGATAAAGCAGATGCAGCAATTTTTAATGATTTCATAAATTCTCCTTCTAATTTTCCGTACAGCCGTTGAGGGAACGGCTAATGAGTGATCATCTATCACAGGAGTGATAAAACAACTCCGGTGATGTATCATATTATACACTCCGGATAAGAAAAAATCAATAGAAGTGGAGAATTATTCAGAAATTATTTAATATTAGTAAGAAAAGGCAAACACCGTGGGTAAAAGGCGACTGTTATATGTAATAAGAGACAAAAGAATAAAATAAATAAAATGATATTGACAAGAGGGGAAATAGGTGATAATATTAAAAATGAAAATCATTATCAGTTCGGAGGCAGCTATGAAACGTGATCAAGGGTATAATACCAGACAGAAGGAGAAGCTCATAGACTATCTGGTGCGCAATAAGGAGAAGCACACCAACGTGCAGGAGATAAGCATATATCTTGCCGCTGAGGGAACACCGGTAGGCACAGCAACGATATACCGTCAGCTTGACAAGCTGGTGGAGTCCGGAACGGTGCGGAAGTACTCCTTTGACGGCAAGGTAGGAGCGTGTTACCAGTACATAGACAAGGAGCACGAATGCCACGAGCATTTTCATCTGAAGTGTTTAGTCTGCGGACGGCTGATACATCTTGACTGCGATCATCTGATGAGCATCAACCGTCACATAGAGGAGCATCACGGATTTGTGATAGACCCGTCGCAGACAGTATTTTACGGAAGGTGTGCTGATTGTATCAGGGCTGAGGCTGAGGCGGAGGATAGATCCTGACCTCATCGCAGTCGGAGACCTGAGGCTTATCAGCACCAAGGGACGGAACGTAAATCTTAATATCCTCGTCCATAAGATCACCCCGAAGGTAGTATAGGAAGCTGAGAGAGAAATATTCCGGCAATTATTGCCTTGACTTCGCCGCAGAAAAGTGATAGAATAGCAGTAAACGCGATAACTGCGGAAGCAGGAGAAAAAAAGACGAGGGAGTGAAAAAATGGAAAAATGTGTATATTGCGGCAAGGAGATCCCAGAAGGAGGGGTATGTGGCTGCAAGGAAGCGATGGAGGCGGCGTCAACGGGCAACGCAGCGCGAATGGCTGAGCCAGAGGAAGCTGACAGCAGGAAGAAGCGCAAGAAGAAGGAAAAAAAGAAGTCAGACAGCGGAAGCAGGGGCAAAAAGGCGAAGCTGATAGTAATACTGAGTCTTATAGCATTACTGGTTTTGGGAGTACTGGGGCTGATAATGTACAGCTCATACGCGCGTAAGAAGCCGGTGAAGATGTATGTCAAGGGACTTAACCGGTCTAACGCAGAGCTGATGGTAAATGCGATGTACACGACGGATTTCATAGAGAAAATGAAAGCTGAACTCAGGTCGCAGGGCAAGGACTGGGACGACAACATACATGACTACGGAAAAGCGCTGGAGGACGACAAGAAAAGTGCAGGATTCAAGAAGGCGAAGCTAAAGATTCTTGATGGGGCGAAGGTCAAGGGCGATACGCTGAGTGCGCTGAAGGGATACTACAAGGTATTCAGCGGACAGGACATAAAGAAGGCGTACAGATTCAGCGTAGAATTCACGGTCAGGACGAAGAAGGAAAAGAGCGTAAAGACGGGAGTGATCTACGTAGTAAAGACGAAGGAAGAGGGCTGGAAGTTCTGTCCGCTTGAGGACAGCACAGGTCTCAGCGAATATTTTCAGTTATGACAACAAGGGGACTGCGAATGAAGCAGTCCCTTTTTTGAGGAGGTAAAAAGCAGTTGACGGGGAATATAATAAGGCAGACGATAATAATGCTGATACTGATAATCACGGGAGTGATATGCAGTAAAACTGGAATGATAAGTGAGAAGGCGAACAAGGAGCTGTCACGATTCATGTTGCAGGTAGTGAATCCGGTACTGATATTCATGTCATACCAGACGGATTTTCACAGGGAGCTTGTACGCAATCTGTTGACAGCGTTCGGATTGTCGGTGCTTGCGTTCGGGGTAATGATACCGCTTGCGTACATATTAGTGCGGAGGAAGCCGGACAGAGAGACGGAGATAGAGCGGTTCTCGTCGATATATTCCAACTGCGGATTCATGGGGATACCGCTGGTAAATGCGATGTTTGGCATGGAGGGAGTGTTCTATCTTACGGCATTCATAACGGTATTCAACGTAGTCGTATGGACACACGGGGTGATACTGATGACCGGCGAGCGTGATTTCCGGCAGGTAGTGAAGGTATTTTACTCACCGACGATACTGTCGATAGTACTGGGGATGCTGACATTTTTCCTACAGATAAGGCTGCCGGAGATACCGTCAGCGGCGCTGAACTACATCAAGGAGCTGAACACGCCGATGGCGATGATAGTATCGGGAGTAACGATGGCGGGAACGGACGTAAAGAGCCTTATCCGGAAGGGCGGGGTATACCGGACCTGTGCGATGAAGCTGTTGATACTGCCGCTGATAGTAACGGGAGTGATAACGCTTATCGGAGCAGACCCGAAAGTGAGTGCGACAGTGATAGTGGCAGCAGCGGCACCGCCGGCGACGATGTGCACGTTATTCAGCCTGAGATACGGGAAAAATTCGTTGTATGCGTCGGAGATTTTCACCGCCGGAACTATACTGTCCGTATTGACTCTACCAATTATCACTATAATTAACGAATACTTGTCAAAAATGAGAATTTAGGTTTGTTAATTATGCTGATTTTTAGATTTTTGTATTAAAACGGTTTGAAAATTACTAATAATGTGTTATAATAAATATACCTAAAGGAACAATTGGTTTACTATTGTTCGGGGTATTACAGACTGTAGAGCACGACGGTCTGTACGGGAATCACATTTTTCTTTAATGGAACGGAGTTTGATAACATGGAAAAAAGAGGTATCAGTAAACTGGACCTGAAGCGGAGGAACCGTATGCAGATCCTGAGAGTCATTCGTGAATCCGGCCCGATATCACGAGTAGACGTAGCAAGTGCTCTTGAGATCACAAGAGCCGCAGTAACCATCATCACCAATGAGATGATAGAGGAAGGAGTACTGGTAGAGATAGGCGAGGCTCCTATCAATACAGAGAAGCTCCAGAAGGGCCGCAGAAAGATACTGATAGACATCAATGTGAACAGCCGGTTTGCGCTTGGCGCAACAGTAGACGAAAAAGAGGTAAGCATAGGCCTTACAAATCTTAATTCGGAGATACTTGACAAGTCCAGCATGGTCATAGACGAAAGGACCACCAGCAAGGACATCATCAACTACATCATCAAGACCAGCAATACCATGATCGAGAACAGCGCACTGACCAGAGACAAGATACTTGGACTTGGCGTAGGCGTAGTACCATCAATGTGGGGCAAGCTGAAGATATTCTACAAGGACGGCGTGCTTGACTTCTCCAACTTTATCGAGAAGCTCCAGAGCGGACTTGATCTGGATATCCACTGCGGAAA
>CADBNS010000100.1 GCA_902796065.1 Ruminococcus flavefaciens | reverse complement strand
GTAATTAACTGAATCAGGGATCGTCAGTTCAGTTAGAGATGTGCAGTTATTGAATGCGTGTGTTCCGATACTTGTGCAGGTATCAGGGATAACTATCTCCCTGAGCTGTCTGCATTCAGCAAAGGTATACTCACCGATACCGGTAATTACACCATTGTTCTTCATGGAAGGTATAGGTGTATTGTAGAAAGCATAATTGCTGTAGTATTCTACAGTATCAGGCATTCTGATCTCTGTCAGTGAAGTACAGTTATTGAATGCTCTTTCACCAATGGAGGTTATTTTGGTACCGCTCAGGTCGACCTCTTTGAGAGAGTCGATTCCGGAGAAAGCGAACTTCGGTATCTTTTCTCCGCCGGTAACTGTTATTTTTTCAAGTGCATAACCGGAGAAATCCATGCTTGAATTATCTATTTCAGGCCATGCGTAAATGAACAGGTCTGCTACAGATTCGTTCCAGTTAGGATCGCCTTCTGTGTCAGCTACTGCCTTGTGTGTACCTGCAAAGGGGATAGTCAGTTCTCTGAGGGCAGTACAGCCACTGAGCAGCTGGGGACCCAGATATGTAACAGTTGACGGGATCACAAGCTTTGTCATACCTGTACAGTTCTGGAATACACCATCACCGAATGACTCAATGCTGCTGCCCAGCTTTATCTCGTTGATAGAGCTGCATCCTGCAAAGGCATATGCACCGATAGTTTTAATGGTGTCCGGAAGCACGAACGTACCGGCTTTGGTTTTTGAAATGTCGCCGTATGCTGCGGAATTAAGCTGATCCATACCCTTGAAGATATTGCTGCCGATATTGGTTATCACCAGTCCGCTTGCGGCATCTGTGTCCTCAAAAAGAACCTGCGTAACAGCTGCTGCATTGAAAAATGGTGCAGAGGAGAAGTTATTCATTTCTCCGTGACCGTAAATGCGCATGAGGCCGTTACTGTAGAGGTCAGCCTGAATGTTTTCGCCCAGAGATACGGATTCAAATATCTCATCATCGTCAGGAATCGATAAGATGATAGGGAGATCTGATAAGTCCTTGGTAGTTGATGTGGTTACAGTTGTTACTGTAGTTGCTGGAGCGGCAGTTGTGGCAGCAGTTGTAGCTGCTGCAATATCTGTCTGAGCTTCACCTGCTTTTACCTCAAGGGGAAGCGATGCGCTCATGGCGACCTCTCCGGAAGATGGTTGTGTTGCTTCAATCGTGTCTGATGCTGAGTTTCGGGCAGCTGAACTGTCTGGCGCTGTTGTAGCCGCTGCTTCGGGAGTCTGACTGTTTTCAGCTGCTGATGTCCGCAAAGCCTGTCCGACACTGCCCGTGGTTATTCCCGATGTACTCATCAAAGCACTGAGTACACCGGCAATAATTCGTTTGTACATTGTTCTTCACTCCTTTTATCAATATTTATTGTATAAGTTTAAATATACAATGTATGTAAATTGTACCATTAATTATACTATTTGTCAATAGAATTATTGTTGATCCGATCATAACTTGCGCTTTAAGGTGCGATTAATTGACAAATAAAGTAAAAACGGAATTGCTTTTATGTCAACTATGTGTTATAATGAATGCAAAAGCATTCATTATATATTATCTGAATGTCCTTGCAGATACGCAAATCAGAGATTTGCTCCCTGCAGATCGGACGATTATATCATAACGCTGACGCTTTTATGATATAATGAATGCAACAGCATTCATTATGCATCAGAAACAGCATTGAACGGAGTGAAAAAATGGATATAAAATACCTCAGATTACTTGCGAAGGAATACCCCACGATAGAGAGCGTCGCAAGTGAGATAATCAATCTTTCGGCTATACGAAGCCTTCCAAAGGGTACGGAGTACTTTTTCAGCGACATACACGGTGAGTACGGAGCCTTTCTGCATATGCTCAGGAGCGCTTCCGGAATGATAAAGATAAAAATAGATCTTGTTCTGGGTAAAACAGTGTCCGGAGCGGACCGCGAAGAGCTTGCAGAGCTGATATACTATCCCGAGAAAAAAATCACCGGACTTTCCGGCAGCGGTGAGCTGTCCGATGAATGGAAACGGCTGACCATATACCGCCTTATACTGGTATGTGAGGCTGTTTCGGCAAAGTATACCCGTTCGCGCATACGCAAACGCGCTCCAAAGGACATGGTATACATACTGGACGAATTACTCAATGTCACCGATGATGTGAACAAGGACTACTATTACGACGAGATAATCAGTGCAATAATCAGTACCGGCATCGCAGAGACATTCATTATATCTCTCTGTAAGCTGATACAGTCCGTTTGTATCGATAAGCTGCATATCATAGGCGACATTTTCGACAGAGGACCTCGTGCGGACCTGATACTTGACGAGCTGATGAAGATGCACGATGTTGATATACAGTGGGGCAATCATGACATATCATGGATGGGTGCAGCTGCCGGAAATCAGGCGCTTATAGCCAATGTTATCCGTATCGCCATGAGGTACAACAACTTCGATGTGCTGGAGGACGGTTACGGACTGAATCTCCGCGCACTTGCGGTATTTGCCGCTGAGACTTACGATAACGACGCTTGTGAGCTGTTTATGCCGAATGTTCTTGATGATAACATCTACGATCCGGTTGATCTTAAACTTGCGGCAAAAATGCACAAGGCAATAACAGTGATACAGCTGAAGCTTGAGGGACAGCTTATCGCAAAGCATCCGGAATGGGAAATGAATGACCGCGATATATTCAGCAGAACTGATTTTGAAAAGGGCTGCGTTACGATAAACGGAAGGGAATATGAGCTTCTTGACAAGAGCTTTCCTACTGTTGACCCGTCATCACCGCTGACACTTTCAGAGGGAGAGGCAGAGCTGATGAGGGTGCTCAGAGCGTCCTTCCGCCACAGTGAAAAGCTGCAAAGGCATATCCGGTTCATTTATGCAAAGGGTGCGATGTACAAGACCTGCAATGACAATCTTCTTTTCCACGGATGCATTCCGATGGACAAGAGCGGGGGACTGCAAAGCGTGAATATCCGCGGTCAGCGGTATTCGGGAAAGGAACTTCTTGACCAGCTGGGTAAGCTGGCGAATCAGGCTTATTTCAGCTCCGGAGAGGAAAAGGAGTATGCCGGAGATCTCATGTGGTATCTCTGGTGCGGAGCAAAGTCACCGCTGTACGGCAAGGATAAAATGGCATTCTTTGAGCGCGGTTTTCTTGCGGACAAGTCCCTGCACACTGAGAACTACAACGCATATTATACCTTTTCTGAAAATGCGGAGGTCTGTATGTCGCTGCTGGAGCTTTTCGGTCTGGACTCCGAAAGGGGCCATATCATAAACGGTCATGTGCCGGTCAGGATAAAGAATGGCGAAAGTCCGGTAAAGGCTGGCGGCAAGCTGTTCGTGATTGACGGCGGAATCTCCAAAGCGTACCAGTCCACGACAGGTATCGCGGGCTATACGCTGATATACGATTCACACAGCCTGAACCTTGCTGAGCATAAACCCTATGTTGAGGGCGAAAACGGTAATACTCCCACGATACATCTGGTGGAAAAGCTGGAGCACCGTGCGAATATTTCCGATACCGACAGGGGAGAGGAGATACTGGACAAGATCAGCGATCTCCGTCAGCTCCTTGAAGCGTACAAGGCAGGTATTATCAAGTAAGCTCAGAACCTGTCCACATAGGGAACAGAATAAAAATAGAGTGTGCTGAAAAACCGGCACACTCTTTGTATTATTACAACAAAAGCATATGCTTTTAATTTTGCATTTTTGATGTATGTGTAAAATTCTCTCTTTTGTGTGACAACTTGCGATCTCAATGTGAGTGTTCTATATGAAAGCACAATTCCATGGGATCTTTCATGAAACAGGAGGAAACGGTATGACCGGTAATGAATATTGCAGGCTGTATGAAGAATCGCCGGATAAGGCTTATACAGCTCTTTTCAGAGAATACTGCGATTACGTATACGCCATCGTTTATAATAGACTTATAAGGACGGCTCAGCGTGAGGACATTGATGAATGTGTGAGCGACATTTTCGCAGAATTCTTTTTCAACTATAAAACAAACGGCAACGACTCAGGTGAGTTGAAGGGTTATATAGGAACTATGGCAAAACGACGGGCTATTAACGCCTATCGCAGCCTTACACTTCACTCAGAACGTTTTTCTGGCGGATCCGATGACGAATTTGCCACCGCTGCATCTGATATTGATGTTGAAAATGATTCAGACAAGCGCGAGACACGAGAAATCTTGATCAACAAGATAAACGAACTTGGTGAACCTGATTCGACCATTATCCTCCAGAAGTACTATTACGACCGCTCGTCCGGTGAGATAGCCGAGATGATGTCAATGAAAGCATCTGCGGTCCGTATGAGAGCCGCAAGAGCACTGGAAAAACTAAAGAAATCGCTGGCTGCTGCCGGTATCGTGTTATAAGAAAGGAGACACAGACTATGAAAAAGGATCGGGTATTAGATATGCTTGATAACGCTGACGATAAGATCGTAGACCGTCTCTCCGTTCCGGCGCTGACCGAAAAAGAAAAAGAGAGGTTATTGAATATGAGTAAGGTTAAGCTTGATAGAATGAATTACAACAGCATAAACGATATGACTGAGGAAGTACGCGGAGTTGAAAAATACAGTAAGCCAAGATGGACCTCTTTTGCAGCTCTCGCTGCAAGCATAGTTCTCATAGGAGGTCTGGTAGGCGGAGGTGTGATATTCAGCCGCAATTCCTCTGATTACAGGGGAAATAATGAGTCCGATTTCGATCCCGCAAATGCTTCTCAGTCCACCACTGCAGCAGCTACCGAAGCAACTTCCGAAGCTACAACTTCTAAATCCGGTAATACTACCACAACGGTAACAGCTGCACCTGCCGTGAACGTTACCACCCCTGTCGTAAGCTACGAGGATGATAACAGAGCTCACTCCGCTGTAGCTGTAGATCTTATGAAGGCTATGAACGCTGTAGAGCTTGCAAGCAGCGGCGGACTCCATGTGGACGGAAACTCACCACTCGCTTCCGATGGCAGTCATTATAAGGTTATCGATGGTAATATAAATGGCTTCGATTTCTCAACTATGGAAAGCGTAAAGAGTTTTCTCTCAAATAATTTCTCAGGCTCATTTTACGATGAGCACCGCTACCTTACAGAAGGCTCAGATCCATTCTTCATGGAAGGCACCGACGGTATTTACGCAAAATTTGCCGGCAGAGGCAATATCTATTGCTGGGATAAGTACGATCCGGAGATCATCTCTGATTCCGAGGACACATTCGTTGCAAGAGCGTATTATGAGATCGCAGGCAGTGTTACCAGGGTCGATATGACAATAATAAAGAACGGCGGAAAGTGGCGTGTAGATTCCGCTGACAGGGAAGATGCTACTCCAGATGACCGGAACGACAGCGGAAATAACAACAGTGTCTCCTATGTACAGCTTTGCAAGGATCTGGTAAATAACAAATGGAATGAGCTTATCTCGTCCGCTGGAAATGCAAGCATAGGTGTCGCATTCAACGACCTTGACAGTGATGGATCACCCGAGTTCTTGTTCAGATACGGAAGCGGCGAGTATAACTCTACGATCGATGTTTACACTTTCAGAAACGGTGCCCTCAAGTATATATCAGATATACGCGGAGGTCACGCTGCGTTTGGTATTGATGCCACTACCAAAAAGCTTGTTATGATCTACGGACACATGGGCGTAGGCGAGTATGATTGGTATACCATGGAAAATGACGAATTAAAGCAGATAAAAAATGAGTCTTTTGAATATGAATTCTGGGGATCAAATGAGCAGACAACGCGAAAGGATATTCTGTACTCAAACAGCTGCTCAGCGTATTCCCTCGCTGACGGAACTGCTATGTCATATCTCGAGACACAAGGTGCGATCGATAAGGAGCCTGTCGTGACAGAATATGACTACTTCAATACCGAGATCATAGATCTTACCTATGCAGAGGCTTTAAAATCAGGCAGAATTCCGTCAGGTGACTGATAGCACCGCACCGGACTGCTTGCAGAAAAGTAAAAGTTATCCCCTCGGAGGTTCGTGCCCCTGAGGGGAGTCTTTTTATAAATGCTTAAATACTATGTGGACAGGTTCTTATATTAGACTAAGGCATTCAGCACCTCATGAATATCCCCATTGATGCAAATGCTCTGACCTCTGATCTCGTCCGGTGCATACGCTTCCCCGAAATTCAGG
>CADBNS010000099.1 GCA_902796065.1 Ruminococcus flavefaciens | reverse complement strand
GGTATCCCTGTTATCGCTGACGGCGGTATCAAGTACTCCGGCGATATTGTCAAGGCTCTCGCTGCCGGCGCTAACGTTGTTATGCTCGGCTCTCTCCTCGCCGGATGCGCTGAAGCTCCCGGTGAAACTGAGATCTATCAGGGCAGACAGTTCAAGGTCTACCGCGGTATGGGCAGCCTCGGTGCTATGGCTAACGGCTCTAAGGACAGATATTTCCAGGAGGGCGCTAAGAAGCTCGTTCCTGAGGGCGTTGAGGGCCGTGTTCCGTTCAAGGGTCCCGTTGCTGACACTATCTTCCAGCTCGTTGGCGGTATCCGCTCCGGTATGGGCTACTGCGGATGCGTTGATATTCCTACTCTCCACGAAAAGGCTAAGTTCATCAGGATCACCGGTGCCGGCCTCAAGGAGAGCCACCCTCACGATATTTATATCACTAAGGAAGCTCCTAACTATTCTACTCAGATATAAGGATCTCACTTCACAAGTTAGCACGATCTGCTTGTGAAGAACGGTCATAACTCTTCAGGCTGCCATTCCGGCAGCCTTTTGTTATATATGGTGAACAAACTATGTACAAAAAATGCTCCGCCTTTTCAGCGGAGCATAGTGCTTTTTTACGTTTTTTGCGGAAGAACCCTTTACTTTTCCAGAATTAATGTTATAATATAATTGATTGTAATATCGGAAATCAATAGCCGCGGTTGTTATCGACTGTGCCGCGGTATTTGGCTCTGGTTCGTGCAATGCTCTCTTCACTGCGCTTGATAAGATTCAGCAGCGATGAGGAGTACTGCGCATAGTCCTTCTGAAGCGTCGATGTGGTGATGTACAGTGTGTCAAAGTTGTCTACACAGTCATTTCCGTCAAGCGGTATTCCACTTGATGCTGCCTTGATGTCAGCTTCACTCATCGATATGATCGAGTTCGCACTGTCGTTGGCTATTACCTTCGGTATGCGGAACAGCTTCTGGTCATTGTGCGGGTTTGCATTGTATACGATTCGGAATAGCTTGTATACTGAAAGCATCAGGTATGATGAGATCTCTTTTATCAGTGTGATACTGTTTGCCTTCTGCGCAAGACTGAACAGCAGACTTATCGAGTTGTTGATGATCCTTCGGTTGAAGTTTATTATCTCAGGAGACGGCATTTTCAATGTGTTGTTTCCGTCATCATCAGGTATATCTTCTATTGTTATTGTCTTTCCTTCAGGCTCGGGTGTCCGACCTAACAGGTAATCACACGATACGTTATAGTAGTCGGCAATTTTTACAAGAAAGTTAAGTCCGCATTCACGGATGCCTTTCTCATAGTGTGAGAGCAGAGCCTGGGATATACCAAGATCGGCTGCTGCCTGCTTCTGGCTGATATGGCGCTCCTTTCTCTGAAGCGTTATGATACGAGCGAAATCGGAATTCATTTCAGGTTCCTCCAATGATTTATATTTTTATACACAGAATTTTTACATCCGGATTATACACTAATATTATAATACAAAATGTATAATATGTAAAGACCAAAAAGTATAAAAATATCTGTGGGAATTAGGGCTCTTTTTTGTAGAAATTATAGACAAACGGCATATTTATATGGCTTTTACACCATGTACAAGTGCTGCGTTCCCTGCCGTCCGGAGCGACGGTGACATAAACTACGTCTCTGCCTTCGGCTGAGATGAATATTTCTATGACATGGAGGGTAAGATCATGAACAAAAACAAGCTTGCTGCTGCCGTACTGGCACTGCTCGTAACCACCGGTACTGCTGCACCTGTCGTCCCTTTCCGTAACAGCTCACTTGCCACTGCTGCTGCGGTCGAGGACGAGTGCACTGTCTTCACTGACACTTCGCAGATCGATGCGAATTTCAAGGAAGTCGCATCTGAGGAGGAACTGCTCAGCGGTACATACCGCGTTTATGAAGATAACTGCGAGTACCTCATCACTGACGGGTTTGCTATCTTCGAGAACGCTCCCATCATTATGCCAAGAAAGTTCACGATCCCCGAAACCGTTGACGGCGTTCCTGTCAAGGCTATCGGTGACGGCGCTTTCGCAATGTGCATTGACCTTGAGGAACTGACCCTTCCTGATACCATCGAGGCTATCGGTGCAAGAGCTTTCACAGACCTTAAATACCTGAGCGTTATCAATATGCCCGAAACTCTGAATAACTTCGGCGCAAACGCTTTCTTCGGCACCGCCTGGCTCGCTGATCTGATGAAGTACTGCGAGGACGGTGATTACGCAGTTTATAATAACGTCCTCATCGATGGCTCAAAGTGCTACGGTGATGTTACTATCCAGAACGGCGTTTATAAGATAGCTCCGTATGCTTTCAGCGGTAATGATAACATTACTCACATTACTGCCGGCAATGGCGTGGACGAGATCGGCGAGTACGCTTTCGCTAATTGCAGCAACCTGCATACAGTTGACATCGATTTCGCTTCAAATATCAGGCTCGGCGCTTTCATGAACTGTCCGAAGCTCCATAACGTCACTATCCAGAACCCTGAGTGCAGGATCGAGGATCCCATGACTATCTGCAATGAGAGCGGCCCTGTTCCCGTTTATAACGGCACTATCTCCAGCGTTCCCGGTTATGACGTTGAGGAATACGCTAAAAAGTGGGGATACAGCTTCAACGATATGAAGGCAGGCTGCTATCAGGAATATGATGAGAACGGCATCATTTACCATATCTACGGCCCGTATGCTGTTGTTGCCAAGGTACTTGATACCGATGCGGAGAACATCGAGATCCCTGATATGATCTGCGATGTGCCTGTTGTTGCTGTCGATGATTACGCTTTCTATCAGTGCGGCAATATCAGAAATGTCATTCTCTCTGAGAGTGTCGAGTCCATCGGAAGATACGCTTTTGCTCAGTGCGGCGGTCTCGAGGCTGTAAAGATGTACGGCGTCAAGGAGATCGGCTACGGCGCTTTCAGTCAGTGCGTCAATATGACTGATATAAGAATGTCGGAATGCCTGGAGTATGTCGGCGACTGCGCTTTCCAGAACTGCGAGAAGCTCTCTTGGATCAGCCTGCCGGATACTACCACATATATCGGCTCACGCGCTTTCATGGACTGCTTTAAGCTCAGTGAGATCATTCTCTCTGATAACCTCCGTAAGATCTGCGATGAGACCTTCATGCACTGTGTGACTGCTCAGATACACTTCAGAAGCAATAATACCGTCCTCGAAAGCATCGGCGCAAGAGCTTTCGATAATTGCACTTCTATGACTGAGTTCGTCATTCCGGACAGCGTTACTTATATCGGCGAGGAGGCTTTCAAGGCCTGCGTTGCCCTCGAAAAGATCATCGTTCCCGGCAGCGTCGAGAAGATCGAGAAGAATGCCTTCAATACCTGCCTTGCTCTCAGGTACGTTGAGCTCCAGAACGGCGTTTACAGCATCGGTGAGGGTGCTTTCCTGAATGATGTTGCTATCGAGGAGCTCTATCTGCCGGAGTCCCTCCGCTTTATCGATAACAGCGCTTTCCAGAACTGCCGCGGTCTTACGGTGATCGATATTCCGGACGGCGTTTACTCTATCGGCAAACGCGCTTTCGCTTACTGCTGCGGAGTTGTCAAGATGCATATCCCGTCATCGGTTTACAGCATCGGTGAGGCTGCTTTCGATAATCTCCCTGAGATCGAGGAGATCTTCATTCCTAAGGGCGTTAAGCAGATCGAGGTTTCCGCTTTCGCTAACTGCCCCGGCCTCAAGGACATATACTTCTATGACCCCGAGACTGTTATCGCTTACTCTAATACTACCGTGTGCACCAACAGCGAAGAGAATGGCTTCTATTCAGAACATGGATATACCAACGGCTTCTTTACCGGTACTATCCACGGCTATGCTCCGTCTACTGCTGCAGACTACGCTTCTTTCTTCAACTATAACTTCGAGCCTATCCCCACTTCCCCTGAGGTGGTTTCAAGCGAGGGATTCTCTTTCTCCGTTATCGGCGATACCGCTATCCTCGATGACGTTGATATTGCTATGTCCGGCGATGTTGTCGTTCCTTCTGAGTTCAACGGCATTCCGGTAAAGTATATCGGCGACTACGCTTTCGCTCAGTGCAAGGATATTACCTCCGTCACCCTGCCGGATTCTATCGTTGCTATCGATGAGTTCGCTTTCGCTGACGATACCTCACTCAAGTATGTGAAGATCCCCGATTCAGTAAAATATATCGGAAACCACGCCTTCTCTAACTGCTATAAGCTCGAAAAGTTCAATATCCCTGCTTCACTTTCATGCATCGAAGAGGGTACTTTTGAGAACTGCGATTCAATTACCGAGGCTATTATCCCCGAGAACGTTCAGACTATCGAACGCGATGCATTCCGCAACTGCCACAGCCTCATCAACTTCGTCGTTGAGAATCCGTTCTGCTTCATGCCTTATGATAAGCAGGTCGTTTGCACCGATACGCTCAGAGGTCTGCCGTATTTCGACGGTACTATCAGAGCTGCTGAAGGCTCAAGAGCTCAGAAGTACGCTGCATGGGCTGGCTGGAGCTTTGAAACTTCAGGCGAAAAAACTGAGGTGGGTGTGTCCGGCGACGCTAACCTCGATAAAGAAATTACCCTCGCCGATTCACTGGCTGTTTTACAGTTCGTTGCTAACAGCAGCAAATACGCTCTTCCCGACATCGCTGTCGATAACGCTGACGTCTATATGCGCGGCGACGGTATCACTGCTCTCGATGCGGTAAGTATTCAGAAATTTGACCTGCACATGATCAAGGAACTCCCTGAGTCATGGCAGAAAGGAGATAAGCTCATCAAATGAAAGGCTACAGAATAAGTATTATCCGTCACGGTATGACAGAAGCTAACGAAAAAGGTATCTATATCGGCTCTACTGACCTGCCGCTCTCTCCTAAGGGCGCAGGCGAGCTCGCTGCGAAAATGGATGAGTTCGATTACCCCTCCGTTCACCGCGTTTATACCTCCCCGCTGAGAAGATGTACCGAAACTGCGGATATACTCTTCCCCGAGACTGAGATCATTCCCGTCGATGACCTGAGAGAACTGAATTTGGGTAAGTTCGAGAACAAGTCCCATCAGGAACTCCTCGGCAGGGAGGATTTCAAAAACTGGCTCAAGGGCGGAAAGGATAACAGACCTCCCGACGGCGAAAGTCTCGAGGAGCTGACAGCCCGTACTTATAAAGCTATCCACGAAATTATTATCGACATGATGAATAACGGCCTTACACACTGTGCCATCGTTACCCACGCAGGCGTCATCTCTAATATGCTCTCCTGTTTCGGTATACCTAAGTATGACCCGAAATACCTCAACGCTCAGCCGGGCGAAGGCTTCGACATACTCGCTACGGCTCAGATGTGGCTCAACTCTCAGGCTTTCGAGATACTCGGCTATTGCCCATATGAACGTATCCCCGATGCCGATGAGGAGAACTGGCGGTTCGAGTAAATGACAGAATGGGCGGACTCTTTGTCCGCCCTTACTCGGAAAATGTATTTTCTGCGCTCTTTTCCATATACTACTACCGGAAAGGTGCGGTGTTATGAGAGTTTCTGAGCTGGTTCGCTATTCACGTAAATTATTGAAACACAGACGCGGAAGAGTTTTGCTGCTTTGTCTGCTGCCCTTCGGCGCTGATGTCGCTTTCCGGTCGGCTGAGGCTGCTATGTGCTGCCTTGTCCTGTATTTCGGCAGCGCTGCCCCATCAGAGCTGTTTTTCGGAAGCAGTCCGGAGCTTGCCGCGTGTTCGGCAGTCTGCGGAGTGCTGCGTATTATTTTCTGTCCGCCGCTGCTTTACGGCGTTACGCGGAAGCTGGTGATGGTCTCCGGCGATACCGCTGCTCCGTCTTTGGCGGATATGCTCACCGATCTGCGCTTCGTCAGAAGAAGTATAGCTGCGGAGCTGTGGTGCCGGGGGATCAGTATCGCTGCTGCGCTGCCTGCTGTCGCTTCCGGCGGTGCTTTCTGCCGGATCCTGCTCAACGGCGGCGGTGAGGACGCTCTGTTCGGACTCCTCGTCACCGGTGCGCTTACTGCGGCTATGGCTGTGATGTGGCTGTGCGTAAGGCTCTCACTTGCCGCAGTACCGTTCCTTACGGTCATGGAGGTACGGCGCTCTGCCCTGCGTACTGCTCTGTTCAGCCTGCGGTTCCTCTCCGGAAGGAGATCACTCCTTGCTAAGCTGTGCGCGGTGTACTTCATTCCTCTGGCGGCTCTGGTCGGGATCCCTTTCCTGCTCCCGGAGCTTATGACCGCCTTTAACCTTTGTCTGTCCATCTTCCTCATGGAGGATCAGTACGGCGGACGTTCAAGATCATTCCGGATCTCCGGAACAGGAGGCTTAAATGAAAGAGATACGGCTTGAAGTCGATACAGATGCTCCTGTTGTGCTCCAGAATTTCCTCGTGGGGCGCATGGGCGTTTCCAAACGACTGCTTACCAGACTTAAACGCCAGCCCGGCGGGATAACCTGCAAGGGCTTGACCGTGCGCTCGGTGGATACTGTGGCTCCCGGAGATGTCATCGTCCTGCGTATCGACGATTCCAGCTTCCTTGAGCCTAATCCGATGCTGTCCGTTCCGGTCGCCTATGAGGACGACTCCCTCGTGGTTTTCAATAAGCCCAGCGGTATGCCTGTCCACCCCTCCATCAAGCATCAGGGCGATACCCTCGGCAACTGCTTCGCGGCTATGTACCCGGGTATCACATTCAGACCCGTCAACCGCCTCGACCGCGATACCTCCGGTCTGTGTATCGTTGCCAAAGATGCCCATGCTGCAAATCTGCTGCAGGGAAAGTGCGAAAAAGTCTATTTCGCTGCGGTACACGGCGTTACCGACGAGCAGGGGACTATCAATGCGCCTATCGCCCGTGAGAGAGAAAGTATCATTCTCCGCTGCGTCCGCGATGACGGTCAGTCCGCTGTTACCCACTTCCGGCGTATCGGCTGCAATGAGAAGTACTCCCTCGAGGAGATACACCTCGAAACCGGCCGCACTCATCAGATACGTGTTCACTTCGCTTACATAGGTCACCCACTCGCCGGCGATGATTTGTACGGCGGTCTGCGCGATGATATTCCAAGACAGGCTCTGCATTGCGGGATACTTTCCTTCGTGTCGCCTGCTTCCGGTGAAAATGTCACCGTTCGTGCGCAGCTCCCCGATGATATTGCTGAACTGACCGGTATACGGTCTTTCAATATATAATCTTTACCCTATATCCAAGGAGGATAATAATTATGGAAAAAATCGCAAGCTTTCAGGTAGACCACACCAAGTTCGGTGTGGGTATGTACATATCCCGCGTTGACGGCGATATAGTTACTTATGACGTTCGCATGGTCAAGCCTAACGGCGGTGTCTATGTGTCTAATCCATCTCTTCATACTATCGAGCACCTCTTCGCTACCTTCGCCCGTAACTCACGGTTTAAGGACAGCATTATCTATGTCGGTCCTATGGGCTGCCGCACCGGTTTCTACCTCATCACACGCGATGATATGTCCGGCGCTGATGCTATCGCTCTCGTCCGCGAGGCTTACAGCTTCATCGCTGACTATAATGACGCTATCCCCGGCTGCACTGCTGTTGAGTGCGGCAACTATCTCGAGCATGACCTCGATTCCGCTAAGAAGGACGTTCTCCCTCTCCTCAAGGTGCTGGAGAACTATAACGAGGAAATGTTGGATTACGCTTATCATATGAGCCGTAATTAATCGCATTTTTTTGTGCAATCCTACAAAAAATTGGAGGTCAAGGAAAAATCAACTGCTTTTTCGTTGTTTTATCACGGAAAAATGATATAATAATACAATGTAACTGTTTTGTGATCGTTAATGAAAAGGAGCGCTGTATTTGAATAGATCTCCGGATTTTAAGTATAAACTGCAAAGCCTGCTTATCAAAGCAGGCGTTTGCACTGTTAAGGTCATCGCTGCCGTTTTTCTGGCTCTGCTGAAACTGCTGAAGTTCATCGCTTCGGATCTGCTGGAGCTCGTGAAGGATCTGGGTAAGGCCGGTAAATGGCTGCTCGGCAGCGTCACTGAGTCCTTCCGCGAACGTGTGAGGGTCTCTAATAAGCTCATTCGCAATGTTAAAAAGGCAAAGTTCGAGGATCAGGCGGCGTACCGCGATGCGCAGCTCAGATTCCTCGGCTCTTTCCTCTTCGGTGAGGGCGGTCTCTTCTATACCGCTTTCAATTATATTCTGCCTATCGTCTGTGCTGCGTTCCTTGTCGGCGTCGTCAGGTACGGCTCCGGTCTGGAGTACGGCATCGCTGTGGAGTATAACGGCAAGGAGATCGGTATCATCTCCGCTGAGGCCGATTTTGAAAAGGCTGAACGTGAGGTGCAGCAGCGTATCTCTTACTCCGATAAGGAAGAACAGGTCGATCTGGACGCTAAGTTCTCCCTCAGGATCATCAATGAGAATGACCACTTCGTCTCTGCTACTCAGCTGGCTGACGAAATGCTCGCCGCTTCCGATGAGAGCCTGTCAAATGCATGGGGAGTGTATATCGACGGCAGCTTCGTAGGCGCTGTAAGAGACTGCGAAAAGATCAAGGAGGCTCTCATGGAGAATCTCCTCAGCTATCAGGTCAGCTTCGTCGTCAAGGACCTGGATTACGTAAATGATATTGAGTACGTTGAGGGTATCTTCCTCGACAGCAGTATCATGTCAGAAGATGAGATGATAAAGCTCCTTACCTCCGCTAAGGTCAAACAGTCTGTGTATGTCGTTCAGCAGGGCGAGAGCGAGGTCTCTATCTGCCTCAAGACCGGCATGACCTTCGATGAGTTCGATGAACTTAATAAAAATGTGAATACTATCGTTCCCGGTCAGATCGTCAAGGTGCTCGACAAGGAAAGCTACCTGCCGATACAGTATACCCGTGAACTGGAACTCACTTCCTTTATCGACTATGAGACCATTGAGGTCGAGACAAGCTCGCTTAACCTCGGTATCCGCTCCATTCTCCAGAAGGGCGAGCCCGGCGAAAAGGTCAGCAAGGTGGAGATAACCTTCGTTGACGGCGTTGAGCGCTCACGCAAGACTATCGAGTCCCACGTGACCAAACAGCCCATCGTTCAGCAGATCGGTATCGGTACTTATACCGCTCAGCCGGATCACCCCGATACTGTCTGGTTCGGCAGTCCGCTTACCGGCAGCGGTCAGTTCGGCTGGCCTGTGGAGGGCGGCTGGATCAGCGATACCTTCATCAGTGACCGTAACCATATGGGTCTCGATATTGCCGCAGATCAGGGCAAGTGCATCTATGCCGCAGAAGAGGGTATGGTCGTTTCTGCCGGCTGGAACTCCGGCGGATACGGTAACGTCGTCATGATCGACCACATGAACGGTTACCAGACCGTTTACGGCCATATGTGCTACGTTGAGGCTGTGGAGGGTCAGTACGTTTCAAAGGGTCAGCTCATAGGCTTCGTCGGCTCTACCGGCGACTCGACAGGTCCCCACTGTCACTTCGAGGTGCGCTATCAGGGCGTTTACCAGAATCCTGCGAACTACCTCAATACCGCCGCTCCTGTTACTACCGACAAGAAGGCGGAGAATACCAATAACTGATAATTGAGAACTGAAAGGTCCCGTTTTACCGGGACCTTTTCTGTATACAAAAAAATGTCCGCATTACTGCGGACATTCGTGGACAGGTTCTAAGTTATTCTGCCTTCGACTCAGCTGCTGATGATGATGATGAACCAGCGCTGCCTGCTTCTCCGGCAGGATCTACTGCTTCTGAATCAATGCCAAGTGCTGCGTAGAAGTCTTCCATATTGAACTCTGTGAACTCATCTACCTTCTTCAGATAGTAGTAGTCGTCTGTAGAATCCTCAAGATAGAAGATACAGTCATCGCCCATGATAGCAAGATGCTGTACAATGTCCTCTAACTGATCGGAACTCTCACCCTCTGCCGGTGCATCCTCCTCTGTGAGGCTGAGCTGATTGTCTGCGTATTCCCAATTGAATACGATAGCGTCTTCCGGTGCGATTCCTGTTGTGAGCTTCGCTGTGTGGTCGCCAAGTACCTCAATGCGGAGTGTTGCATTTACAGGGATTCCCATGTATGTGTCTTCAATTACGTATCCGCCGGCTACGAACTTTGTGCACTCCCACTTGCCGAGGAAGTCTGCCTCTGCCTTTGCATCAGGTACGATGTCGATCGGCTCTGCTTCTGCGTAGTGGTCTGCAAGATAGTCGTATACGTCTTCCTCTCCGTTGGAGATCTCTGACATATCACTTGCTGCTCCCTCATCAGCTGATGCTGCATCGGTTGCTGCTGATGTTGCGGACTCTGTTGTTTTTGCTGATCCCTTGTCATCCTTACTGCCGCAGCTTACTGCACAGCTTGCAATAAGAACAGCTGATACTGCTGCACATATGTATCTTTTCATGCTTTGTGCCTTCTTTCAATAGTTTTACGGAACGTATTAAGCTCCGAAAATATTATAACATATTGCCCGGAGATTGTAAATAAGCACAATTGTGGGATTTTTTCTCCATAATCCGCCGCTTTATCATTGAAATCTTATAAAAATACAGACGTTTAATTAAAATAAAATTATCGTTCATAAAAAAGTTACAAAATATATTGCCGGAAATTTCTGAAAATCCTTGCAATACGTGCTGATTCGTGCTATAATAGCTATTGTTGAGCGTACCAAGTGTGTACGCTGACTGCAAAACGATATGCGATGAAGCGGAAGGTTGCTGCCGGTATGGCAGGTAATTTCCGTGGAGTATGTCCGATTTTAAACCGGGCGATTAGGATATTGAGCACAGTTCGTGTCACGGCAGCCGTTCAGCTTGCGTATGAGCGGTCTATGCCCTGATTGTGTCTCTATGCGATTTTGAAGCCTGGAAAACTATGAGTTTTTCGGGATTTTTTTATGAGGTAAGGCACGAAACACACGGAAGCGTTGTTATCCTACAGAGAGTTCATTCTCTGCCCCCGAAAAATTATCCGAGGAGGCGAAAATATGGCAGTCAACGAAAAGATCAGATTCAAGATCAAGGGCTACGATCATGCTACAGTAGACATCGCTGCAGCTAAGATCGTTGAGGCAGCTAAGAGAAGCGGTGCAAGAGTTTCAGGACCTATCCCGCTCCCTACTGACAAGGAGATCGTTACTATCCTCCGTGCTACTCACAAGTACAAGGATAGCCGTGAGCAGTTCGAGATGAGAACTCACAAGAGACTTATCGACGTTCTTCGTCCTACAGACAAGACAACTGCTGCTCTTGAGAAGCTTGAGATCCCCGCTGGTGTAGACGTTGTTATGGAGGTCAAGTAAGACCGCTTTTCTACCAGGCAGATCCGTTTGGGAAACGGTATGGCGGTGAATCCGCCGGTCAAGTTGATACATCATCAACCAATAACCTTATAGGAGGAAATGAAAATGCAGAAAGGCATTATCGGCAAGAAGATCGGTATGACTCAGATCTTCGATGAAACAGGTAAAGTTATCCCTGTTACTGTTGTTGAAGCTGGTCCCTGCGTCGTTGTACAGAAGAAGACTGTTGAGAACGACGGTTACGCAGCACTTCAGCTGGGCTATGGCGATGCTAAGGCTCAGAGAATGAACAAGCCTATGAAGGGTCACTTCGACAAGGCAGACGTTGGTTACAAGAAGGCTCTCAAGGAGTTCAGATTCGATGATTGCGACGCTCTCAGCGTTGGCGATATCGTTAAGGCTGACGCTTTTGCAGTTGGCGACGCAGTTGACGTTGTTGGCACAAGCAAAGGTAAGGGCTTCGCTGGTGCTATCAAGCGTCACAACCAGCACAGACTCAAGGAAACTCACGGTACAGGTCCTGTTCACAGACAGGCAGGTTCCATGGGCGCTTGCTCCTCACCTTCAAGAATCTACAAGGGCAAGGGCATGGCTGGTCACATGGGCGCTGAGCAGGTAACAGTTCAGAACCTTGAGATCGTTAAGATCGATACAGAAAATAACCTCATCGCTATAAAGGGCGCTGTTCCCGGTCCTAAGGGCGGCATCGTTTATATCGTTGACAGCGTTAAGGCTTAAGGAAGGAGGAAGCGGATATGTCTACTATTTCAGTATTTGATATGAGCGGTAAGCAGGTCTCAGAGACTGAGCTTAACGACGCAGTATTCGGAATTACTCCCAACGAGGCTGTAATGCACGCTATGGTAGTTAATTACCTCGCTAACCAGAGACAGGGTACTCAGTCAACACTTACAAGAACAGAAGTAAGCGGCGGCGGAAGAAAGCCCTGGAGACAGAAGGGTACAGGTCACGCAAGACAGGGTTCAACAAGAGCTCCTCAGTGGTACCACGGTGGTGTTGCTCTCGGACCTAAGCCCAGAGATTACAGATACTCACTTAACAAGAAGGTAAGAAGACTGGCTATGAAGTCTGCTCTTTCTACCAAGGTTCTTGATAATAATATGATCGTTCTCGATTCACTGGCACTGGAGACTTACAGAACAAAGACTATCGTTGAGATGCTCTCTGCTCTGGGCGTTGAAGGCAAGGCTCTCATCGTTACTGCTGAGGCTGATGCAAAGGTGATCAAGAGCGCTGCAAACATCCCCGGCGTAAAGACCGCCGCTGTTAACACTCTCAACGTTTACGACATTCTCAACTACGACAAGTTCATCGTTGTTAAGAACGCCGTTGGAAAGATAGAGGAGGTTTACGCATAATGAAAGCTCCGCAGGATATCATCTTAAAGCCTGTTATCACTGAGAGATCTATGGATAATCTCCAGGCAGGCAAGTATACATTCAAGGTTGCCAAGGACGCTAACAAGTCCGAGATCAAGAAGGCTGTTGAGACACTGTTCGGTGTTGAGGTAGCTAAGGTAAATACCATCTCTGTCAAGGGCAAGGTAAAGCGTGTAGGCAGATACGTTGGCACAACTTCCGATTGGAAGAAGGCTATCGTTACTCTCACAGCAGACTCCAAGACAATCGAGTTCTTTGAGGGTATGTTCTGATCTTACTGAG
>CADBNS010000098.1 GCA_902796065.1 Ruminococcus flavefaciens | reverse complement strand
TATCTCAGTCATATCAGCCCTTCGCCTCGTACCAGCTCTCGCCCTGATGCACATCAACAGCCAGCGGAACGCGCATATCGTACACATTCTGCATCTCCTCGCGGAGTATCTCAGCAGCCTTGTCAGCGCAGGACACATCGGCTTCGATGATAAGTTCATCGTGTACCTGTAAAATAAGCTCGGCGTCCAGCTTTTCCGCCTTTAGTCTGCGGTACACATTTATCATGGCTATCTTTATGAGGTCGGCAGCCGTACCCTGCACAGGGGTATTCATGGCAATGCGCTTACCGGCAGCCTGAAGCACCTTATTGGAAGATGACAGCTCCGGTATGCGTCTTTTTCTGCCGAACATAGTGGAGACTACACCGGTCTTTATGGCATTGTCCACGGTATTCTCCATGAACTCATTGACTTTGGGGTATTTAGCAAGGTAGTCCTCGATGTACTTCTTAGCCTGCGCAACGCTTGTACCGATGTCCTTGGACAGGGAGAAAGCGCCTATACCGTAGATTATGCCGAAATTAACGGCTTTCGCAGCACTTCTCATTTCCGGAGTCACCATAATGGAAGGCACATCGAATACCTGCGCAGCGGTGGAGGTATGAATATCTTCACCGGAGTTAAAAGCCTCCATCATATTCTTATCGCCGCAGAGGTGAGCCATAACTCGCAGCTCGATCTGGCTGTAGTCGGCGTCCACAAGGACCTTTCCCTCACCAGCGGTAAAGAACTTGCGCATCTGTGAGCCAAGCTCGGTACGAACGGGGATATTCTGCATATTCGGCTCAGTGGATGAGATACGTCCGGTACGTGTTTCAGTCTGCCGGAAGCAGGTGTGGATACGTCCGTCCTCAGCCACCTTATCCAGAAGTCCCACCACATAAGTGGAATTGAGCTTGGTATACTGGCGGTATTTCAGCACATTATCCACAATGGGAGCCTGAAAGCGCAGTTCCTCCAGCACCTCCGCATTAGTCGAGTAACCACTCTTGGTCTTTTTCTTCGCCGGCAGTCCCATTTCCTCAAACAGGACAGTACCCAGCTGCTTAGGAGAAGCGATGTTGAACTCATGACCTGCTTCGTCGTAGATCATCTGCTGAGTTTCCTCGATCATTTCGGAGAGGTAAGTACCGAACTCACGGACGCCCTCCTGAGTGATCCTTATGCCGGTATGCTCCATGGAAGCCAGAACCTCAGTAAGGGGCAGCTCGATATTTTCAAGGAGCTCCGTCATACCCTCCCTGTCGATCTCAGCGCGGAGCTTTTCTACCAGCCCCTCAAGGGAAACGAGGTCAGCGAACTCACCGTTTTCGGAGCAGTAATGAACGCCGTACTCCGCACACATTTTCTCTACGGTATAATCGGTAGAGGAGGTATTCAGCAGATAGCCGCAGATCTCCGCATCGTCCCTGAGGCAGTTGAGACTGCCGCCGTGTTCCATAGCGAAGCGGTAAGCCGGCTTAGCGCCGACAGTTACCTTCTCGCAGCCGGAGTTAAGAAAGGCAGCTATCAGCTCCGCATTATTGGTGGTGAACACCGTATTTCCGGAGCGTACTGCAAGATCAGTACCGTCAAGAATGAAGCTGACCCTGTTGAAGCCGGATATTGCCTCATCGGAGAGTTCAGCAGCAGTTATCTCAATGGGAGTAAACTCCGCCGCAGGTATCTCCGCAGCGGTCTCAGCCTCCGATGCGCTTATTTTCAGCTTATCCAGCAGCTTGAACATTTCCAGTTCAGTGAGCAGTCTGCTTACGCCGGCGGAATCGGTCTTGCCGATGAGATAGCTGTCGAGGTCGTTATTTATGGGAGCATCACGGACGATAGTAGCGAGCCACTTGCTCTCCTTAGCCGACTCCGCACCTGCCGCCAGCTTAGCCTTCACGCTCTTGGTCAGACCGGAATCCTCATAGGACTCGTACAGATTCTCGATAGTACCGTACTCCTTGATGAGTGCGGAAGCAGTTTTCTCGCCTACTCCTGCAACTCCGGGGATATTATCGGAGCTGTCGCCCATGAGAGCTTTAAGGTCGATAAGTTTAATGGGCTCGAAGCCGTAATCGTCCATAAAGCGCTGAGGGTCGTAATGGATAGTCTCCTTATTGGTAGCGAGGAGAACAGTCACGTTATCATCGATAAGCTGGAGACTGTCCCTGTCGCCGGTAAGTACGAAGCACTTATCGCCGCGGTCGCTGCACAGTTTAGCGAGAGTACCGAGAATATCGTCCGCCTCATAGCCCTCGCAGGTGAGGACAGTGATACCCATAAGACCGAGGAGCTCCTTGACATAGGGCATCTGCTGTGCCAGCTCATCAGGCATACCCTTGCGGTTAGCCTTATAGTAGTCCACAGCCTTATGGCGGAAGGTAGGTGAACGCAGGTCGAAGGCAACAGCAACGGCATCAGGCTTTACCTCGCCGAAGTTTTTGAGGTAGATATTCATGAAGCCGAAGATAGCATTGGTAAAGATGCCTTTTTTATTGGAAAGCAGCTTGATACCGTAGAAAGCGCGGTTAAGGATACTGTTTCCGTCTATAGCGAGAAGTTTCATAAGAGAGCTTCCTTTCTGTACTGAATATACAAGAAATATTATAGCACATTTTTCTGCAAATAGCAATGATTGTTATCAAGTCAGAATAAAACCGCATATGCAGCAGATAATAACCGCAAGGAGATGATGGAATGAGTGTAGTACTGATAAGGTCGCTGATACTGTATCTGCTGGTAATATTCGCAGTACGGCTGATGGGAAAGCGTCAGCTGGGGGAGCTTCAGCCGTCGGAGCTGGTCATCACTATACTGGTATCGAACATAGCAACTCTGCCGCTGGAGGACGTAGATATACCAATGATAGTGGGTGTAACGCCGATACTGGCACTGGTCTGCTTTGAGGTGATAATATCGTGGATCACGCTGCGGTCGCCGATGGTGCGGAAGCTGATCTCAGGCAGTCCGAAGGTAGTCATCAGCAACGGCACCATAGACCGGCAGGTAATGCGTGAGCTGCGCTTTTCAGTGGACGACCTGACGATGGCTCTGCGTGGACAGGGAATATTCGATCTGGCGGAAGTGCAGTACGCCATAGTGGAGACTACGGGAAATATGTCCGTCATGAAGAAGCAGCCGGACGATACCCCCACACGCAGCGAATCCGGAATAGAGCAGCTGCCATCGGATCCGCCGCGTATAGTCATTTCCGACGGCAGAACGATACCGGCAGCCATAACAGCCGCAGGACTGACTGACAGTGAGCTGAAAAATATACTGCGCAGGTCGAAAATAAAGCAGTCCGAGGTATTCATCATGACCGCAGACACCGACGGGAATTATTACATCGCACCCTGTACCGGCAAGTCGCCGATAATAATAAAGGGAGGTCAAAAGACATGACACGCATCAAGATAAGTGCAGGCATACTGCTCAGCTTTGTGGTACTGAGCGTATTCACATCACTGTGGGTGAACCGACGGTGTGACGAGTTGCTGAGCCTGACAGAACGGGTAGAGGAGGCATATATAAACGGGGACACAGCGGCAGCGGAGCTGTCTGCTGAGCTTGAATCGAGGTGGAAGGAGTTCCGCAGAGGCGCAGCTATACTGCTAAATAACGAGAAGCTGACCGATCCGGAGCGGCTCATATCGCGGATAGTTTACCTTGTGGGACAGCACTCGCCGGAGCTGCAAACGGTACTTGAAGAGCTGCGTCACCTTATCAGACAGCTCCAGCACGGAGAGAAACCGGTCCTGACCAGCATACTATAGCCTGCAAACTCCTTTCCTAAAACTTTCAGTTTTAAATTTTAGCCGAACAGGGCGCGCCGCGAAGTACTTGCCGTACTTGTTAATTATCATGGCGCGCCCTGTTCGGCTAAAATCTGGAGTCAAAATTCTTTGAAAATGGGTTCGGGGTATTCCTCAGAAAGGTTTCCCCTGATAGTTATTGCTATGGCATACTGATTCAGACAGCGGATTTCTGCTGTTTTGATATTTTCACCAGTACAGCGGCGATAGCAACGACGAGCACGATGGTAGTGAAGATATTGCCCTCTGCGCCGAAAGCGCCGCCGGAGATGAAAGCATTGGAGCTGTGGGACTCGGTAATAAAAACGGAGTCCACGCGGTACGCACCGCTGACGCTCATGCCGTAGAAGTTACCCTGCAAGAAATTCCATACGGAGTGGATAGCGCAGGCTCCCCATATGTCGTCGAAAGCGATGATATACAGTGCAGCGAACACGCCGTAAAGTGAGAGGTTAAACAGCGGAAACAGTCCGAAGCCGGGATTACCGGCGTGTAACAGACCGAACATTACCGAACTTACGATAACAGCGATAACAGGTTTACTTTTGCCGCCGAGGGTATTCATAAAGTATCCTCGCATGATGACCTCCTCGCTCATGCCCTGGAAGAAGAAACCGAGGAGATAAGCCAGAATCATGCCGATATTGATACTGCTGCTGACCCTGATGCTGCTTATGCCCAGGACGACCGGCATCAGAGCCACAGCGCTGAAGAGCACGAATCCGGTAACGACGCCTCTCAGGTAGTGGCTGAGGATATTCTTCTTACGGAAACCCATTGAGCTAAGTGAGCGCTTCTCAAAAGAGCGGCAATACACGATAGCGAGGATAGTACCAAACACAGTGCAGTAGAGTGAGACCAGCATAACGGTACTGTCCCCCAGCAATTGAGTGCTGAGTTCAACGGACTGCTGTATACGCTCCTCCAGAGAGCCGTTCATATTGAAATTTTCGGGGTTCATCATTTCCCTCATTAATTTAGGCATAGCCATGACGGAAGGGACGATGCCCTCTGCGAACATAATAATTATCATAACAAGTAAATAAATGAGCCAGTTCAGCCAGAATCCCTTGGGAGCTTTGGACTCAGCTGACTCTTTGAACATATCGGGATATAGTTTCATCATGATCCTCCAATAAATAATACAGACAGCAGTCGTTCATTATGGGGTGCTGCCATAGGTATATTGTAACTCAAAACGCACATACTTGTCAAGGCTGGGCGGATAAAAAAAGACCGTTCCGCGGTGGGAACGGTCTGTATAGTTTTAAATCTGCGATCAAACCAGCTTGATGATAGCCATTTCTGCTGCATCACCGTGACGGGGACCGATCTTTACGATCTGAGTATAACCGCCGTTCTTGTCAGCATACTTAGGTGCGATCTCATCGAAAAGCTTCTTTGCAACGTCTTCCTTAGTAACGTAAGCCATTACCTGACGCTTGGAGTGCAGATCATTATTTTTACCGATGGTGATCATCTTTTCTGCAACAGCACGAACTTCCTTAGCTCTTGTAACAGTCGTTTCGATCTGACCGTTCTCAAGAAGGAAAGTTACCATGCCTCTGAGCATAGCCTTTCTATGG
>CADBNS010000097.1 GCA_902796065.1 Ruminococcus flavefaciens | reverse complement strand
GGATTGCTCTCAACGGCACTTCTCACGTTGTCGTCACTGAGGTGAGTATATATCTCCGTCGTTGAAACGCTGGCATGACCCAGCAGCTCCTTCAGCGTCAGCACATCGGCGTCGCCGTACTGATACATGAGCGTAGCCGCGGTATGCCGCAGTTTATGAGTAGTAATGCCTTTCCCGTCCAGACCGGCATTGCGCAGAGTGTCCTCAACTATCTGCTGTACGCGGCGCTTGGAGATGCGTTTATTCTGGTTGCTGATAAAAAGTGCCGGCTCAGCCTTGGCTTTCTCGTTGGCGGAGCGCAGTTCAAGGTACTTTTTCAGTGCATCGATACACGCATCGTTCAGGTACACCATACGTTCCTTATTGCCCTTGCCGAGCACCTTCATTCTGCGCTCAGTGAAATCTATATCCCGCACATTCATACCCACCAGCTCACTGAGACGCACACCGCAGTTGAGGAAGATAGTGATAATGCAGTAATTGCGCAGCGAATCAGAGCTGCCGGAAGCCTCAAGGAGCCTGAGGCTTTCGCCGAGGGACAGGAACTTAGGCAGACCTGCACGGGGCGCAGGTATTTCAATGTCCTTAGTCACATCTTCCCTGACGAGATGAGCTACCTTGGTGAGGTACTTGAAGAAGCTGTGCAGAGAGGACAGCTTCCTGTACCGTGCACGTTCATTGTTATGACGCTCATCGGAAGCATAGAAGATATAGTTATACACATCACTGACAGTTATCTGCTGCAATTCATCAGCGGTCATCGGGGAAATATCGGTATCATCGACAGTGCAGCCGCAGTCGTGGTGCAGATTATAGATATATTTCAGAAAAAGCCGGTTATCGAGGTAGTACTCCTGGACTGTACGCTCAGAAAGCATTCTTACCACCCTGATGTGAACAAGGTATTCGTTAAGAAACTCAGGATTACCGGAATTATTATAATTCTCCATAGTTGTTACCTCCGGTTTAGATAATTATATCTCATATAGTCCTATTTGTCAATGATGCAAAAAGAAAGACCGCCTGAAAACAGACGGTCTCTGTCAGCATAATATATCAGAGCTGTTCTGCAATATCAAGAACAAGGCGCTCAGACTTTTCCCAGCCGAGACACGGGTCAGTGATGGACTTACCGTAGATATTCTCGCCTATTTTCTGTGAGCCGTCCTCAATATAGCTTTCGATCATAAGACCCTTTACCAGCTTCTTTATGTCGTTGCTGTGGCGCATACTGTGGAGCACTTCCTTGGATATGCGAATCTGCTCAGCAAACTGCTTGCCGGAGTTGGAGTGGTTGGTATCAACGATAAGAGCCGGATTCCGGAGGCCCTTTTCGTCGTAGATACGGGCAAGGTTATAGAGGTCCTCGTAGTGATAATTCGGGAATGACTGACCGCGGTCATTGACATAGCCGCGCAGTATCGCATGAGCATAGGGATTTCCGTCGCTTTTGACTTCGCAGCCGCGGTAGATGAACGCATGGCGGTGCTGAGCCGCAGTAATGGAGTTCATCATAACGGAAATATCACCGCTGGTAGGATTCTTCATGCCCACGGGTATCGACACACCGCTTGAGACCAGTCTGTGCTGCTGATTCTCAACTGAACGGGCACCGATAGCGATATATGCGAGCACATCGTCAAGGTAGCTGTAGTTCTCCGGATAGAGCATCTCATCGGCTGCGCTGAAACCGGTCTCCTCAAGAGCGCGCATATGCAGGTTTCTGACAGCGATGATGCCGCTTTTCAGGTCAGGTGTACCGGAAGGATTAGGCTGATGGAGCATACCCTTGTAGCCGTCGCCGGTAGTTCTTGGCTTACCGGTATAGATGCGCGGTATAATGAGTATCTTATCCTCAACCTTGTCCTGTAGTTTGCGCAATCTTGTGATATAGTCCAGAACGCTGTCCTCATTGTCCGCAGAGCACGGACCAATAATAAGCAGGAACTTATCGGATTCGCCGCGGAAAACAGCCTTGATACGCTCATCGCGCTCAGCCTTCTGCTTAGCGAGCTCCGGAGAGAGCGGATGATCCGCCTTGATCTGAGTAGGATGCGGAAGCTCCCTGATAATATTCATTCCCATATATTTCAAATCCTTTCGTTATAGATCATTCTGAATACAGCCAGTCAGTTCCATAACGAAGAGCAAGCTGATCACAGAGTACGAGTGCAGTCATGCTGTCAACGACAACACGGGCACGGTGAATGATAGCAGGGTCGTGACGACCTTTTATCTGTAGTGTAGTGTTTGTCATATCATTCATGTCTATAGTATTCTGTTCTTTGTAAATAGACGGAGTAGGCTTGACAGCGCAGCGGAATATGATCGGCATACCGTTAGTGATACCGCCGAGAACGCCGCCGTTGTTATTGGTGGAGGTATAGACAGTACCGTTATTGCTGCGGAACTGATCGTTCGCAGAGCTGCCCCGTTCATCAGCGAAGCCGAAGCCCTCGCCGAACTCCACGCCCTTTATTGCAGGGATACTGAACAGTCCGTGAGAAAGCACACCCTCAAGAGTATCGAACCACGGCTCACCCAGTCCGGCAGGACAGCCCACAACAGCCGTTTCCAGTCTGCCGCCGACACTGTCGCCCTCTTCCTTTGCTGCTAAAATAGCTGCAACCATAGGTTCCTTCACGCTGTCATCAAGTACAGCGAATTCCAGACCGGACAGCTTCATTATATCTTCAGCCGGATCGTTGAAGCTCCTGTCGGAGACTCCGCCGCAGGTAAGGATATGTGTACCGATGCGGATACCTTTTTTCTCCAGAGCTGAAATAGCCACAGCTCCGGCAGCAACAATACCGGCAGTTATCCTTCCGGAGAAATGGCCGCCTCCGCGGAAGTCCTGAAAACCGTGGTACTTCATCTGCGCGGTATAGTCCGCATGACCCGGACGTGCCTTGTATGCAAGCTCACCGTAGTCCTTGCTGCGGGTATCCTCATTCTCAATGATAAAAGTAATGGGAGTACCGGTAGTTTTGCCGTTGAAAACACCGCTCACTATGCGCACCTTGTCAGCCTCGCGTCTTGCGGTAGAGATAGCGCCGGCAGATCTGCGCAGGTCCATCTGAGCAGCGATGAAATCCTCGTCCACAGTGATACCCGGAGCCAGACCGTCCAGGACCGCACCTATCATAGTGCCGTGACTCTCACCGAAGATGGTAACGGAGACACTTTCACCGAATGTATTTTTCACATCTGTCAACCCCTGACATATTTAACTTATTACTGTAATTTCAGCAATAAATATTTTACCACATCTGCCGGTTTTTGTCAACATCAAGCATAGTAAAGCGATAGATATTGTTTGCAGCGAATCTCAGATTTTACCTGACCGTAACAACAGCTGTTATGGACTTGTTTTCAGCTGAAAGCTCCGCATCGTCGCTGAGATTGATGACGGGAACGCCACTGTTATCGAAAAGCACACGTTTGATGCGTGTATGTCTGCAAGGGTCGTACAGGGGGTCTGAGTTGTAGGTGCCGCAGCCCTTTGACGCATGAGATGCAGGTCTTGCATGGTACACAAGGAGGAGTTCACCGTTTTCGTCTGTAACGAAGCTGTTGTGTCCGGGACCCGACGGACCGTTGAGGTCGGAAGTAGAGAGCACCGGCTTATCCAGCTTCTTCCAGCTGTGTATATCCATAAGGTCGGCGTTTATGGGAGCCTCCATTCTGCCGACGCAGTACTCCGAACCGGTACCTGATGCGGAGAAGAAAACATACACCTTATCCTTTGTTTTGAGCACAGCTGCACCCTCATTAACGCGATTATTGACCAGTTCCCAGCTGTATTCCGGCTTGGTGAGCATTATCGGCTTTGATATGAGCTTATATGGCTCAGAGGGGTCTATCTCAGCCATAAACAGTGAGGAATCCCCTTTTATCTCTGCCCAGATAACGTAGTGTCTGCCATTGTTCTCGAAAAAGGTCATATCCAGTGAGAAGCTGGTAAATGAGCTTGTATCTCCGGGAGCCGCCTGCATCTGACCGCATTCCGTCCAGCTGTCGTTATACGGGTCGCCGGTACATTTAAGCACGTAGGGACGGATCGCCCAGATATTGCTGCTGGAGCCTGCGGCGAAGAACATATACCATGCATTGCCAATCCTGTGCATTTCCGGTGCCCATATATGCTTGGCAAGTATGCCGCTGCCGTGAGCCTTCCATATAGTTTTCTCCTCAGCCGATGCAAGACCTGCAACGGTTCTGCTTCTGCGGAGGATTATCCTGTCGTAGCCCTTATCCACACTTCCGTAAGCCGGATAAGATGCGGTGAAATAGTAATATCCGTCATCGCCGCGGACGATATATGGGTCAGCGCGTTCCTGAATGAATGGGTCGCTGTAAATATCCCCGCTTGATCTCAGGGTACCGCGTACCGTATAGGTGCCGGGTCTGCCGGTATCAACAGCGTTCATATCGGACTTGTTCCACTCAACAGGCAGCTGTGCAGTCATACCGCCGGAGTACATCGCCGTAGCTTTCTCCGGCATTTTCAGTACATCACCGGTATTTACCGTAACACTGACCTTCTTGATACCGGTATTCCTGACAGTAATGGAGTCTGAAGGATAGGCAGAAACAAGGGCGGTATACTGGTCGTCGTTTATCGGGATAACGTAACCGTGGCGTGGAGTGAAATCGAAGCTGTAGTCGTTGCGGCTGATGGTACGGAAATTCGTCATATCCTCGGTTTCCTGCATAACGTAGTAGCCGTCTCCGTAGGCATCGGACATCATCAGCCACTTGTCCGTACCGATGAGGTTATACATATTCGGACCCTCAACGCCGATATTGCCCTCAGATACCTGCTTTATCTCCTTGTACGGACCGCTGGCATTATCAGCAGTTGCAAGGTAAATGCGCTTGTTAGTCTCGTTTTTGTAGTACATATAGTACTTGTTGTTCCTGAAAATAATGTCGGAGTCGATAGCATCGTTTCCGTTAGCCGGAGCAAAAAGGAGCTGCGGCTGAGAAGTAAGAGACTTCATGTCCTTGCTGTAGGCATAGTACATGACAGTGCGGTTATCGATGCCGGGGACTCTTGCGGCGAAGTATATCATATACTCCCCTTTCTTCGGGTCATAGAGAGCCTGCGGAGCCCATGCGCGGTCAGCCCCCTTCATGTTCGGATACTTGTCGGCAATTTCGATTATAGTATCATCGAACCAGTGAACAAGGTCAGTAGATTTAGCAGTTATCAGGTTGCGGTTGCTGTTCCAGCCGAGAGAGGACTTCATATCCGTAGCCAGCATATAGTATAGTCCGTCAACTCCCTTGAATATGTACGGGTCACGTATGCACTCCGTACCGGCACCGGACTTCCAGACAGCCTTGCCGTTATTGAGTGCCTTGAAGTGGTAACCGTCAGTGCTGACAGCATAGGAAAGGCGTTCCTGCTCGGGGGAATTGCCGAGGAAGTAGGCAAAAAGGTAGGCATTGGCAGGCTTTTCGTATGGGGTATCGCAAGTAGAATCGATGTGACCGGTTACAGCTCCGCCGATGAATTTGCTGAGCAGCTCATAATCCTTGCTGTCAGCAGAACCGTCCTTATTCATATCGGCGATAACAGCGCTTATCTCATCGAATCCGCCCCGAAGTCCCTGAGCCATGAGTACGCGGTCGAAAGCATTGACGATACCGTCCTCATTGAGGTCGCCAAGAATAAATGAGTACCTGTCGTTAACGGGACGGATATAGAACTTCTGACCCTCACCGGCCCAGTAGTCCCACTGGTCGATATTAGCGCCGTTTTCATAGCTTATGTCGTAAACGTCAAGGGCTGCGTTTCCGGAGCATTCCGCAGTAATATAGTATGCATCATCGGTGCGGTGGAGAATGAAATGCTGAGACGGAAGGTCACGGTACAGCGAAAGGGATATGTTATTTCCGTTAGTGGCATCGCCGTTATCGACGGTGAGTGCTCTGGAATTATCCTCACCTGAGAGAATAGCGCACATACCATTGCCTACGCTCCTGATGTGCCACACCTGAGAATCGCCGTATGTACTCTCCCACTGCTCCACATTTCCGTCAGGACGGGCAGTAATATACTTTCCGCTGAGCCTGACCATGATGGTATAGTCCGCACCGCTGATAACATCGCCGTATGAATCGGCATGATCCCGGCACACAGCCGGACCTTCATCAACAGCAGCCGCACTGAGGGCAGTCTTAGGCATCAGCATAGCAAGAGCAATGGCAGATGCCAGAAATTTAAATGATCTCATTATTATACCTCTTTTCTTGAATGAATTTTATAATAATCCGGTTTATATTGTCCATTTTATTGTAGCATATCACAACAATATCTGTCAATGGTTTCGGAGATAATAAATCGATCACAAGGATCACACAGCAGCATCTTTGTTAGTGCAAAATAACAAAATATCAACAAAAACAACTTAATAAAAGAGTTAGTAACGACGAACAAATTTGATACTGCTCCGTTTTTATTGACAAAATAACGTTAAAGTGCTATTATAAATAAGGTTAGTGTTTTCTAACTATTGAGAATAAGTCATGCAGGCTCCTTTCTTTCAGCATACACTATAAGAATGATCTCCCCTGGGGCGCCTCGGGAGTATGAGCCTGCAATATCGGTTATTATCGTGGAATTCCCGCGTAATAAATACAATCGCCGCAATATTGCTGCGGCAGAATGGAGAGTTTTTTATGAGTTGTTTAAAAATCGAAAAGGTTGTCGGCAGAGAAATAATGGACTCCAGAGGCAATCCTACAGTTGAAGCTGAAGTATATCTCTGCGGCGGCGTTGTAGGAAGAGGTACAGCGCCTTCCGGAGCTTCCACAGGTGAGTTTGAGGCTCTTGAGCTCCGCGACGGCGACAAGTCCCGCTACCTCGGCAAGGGCGTACAGAAGGCTGTTGCAAATATCAATTCTACTATCAACGATGTACTCACAGGCATGGACGCTTCTGACATCTACGCTGTAGACAAGGCTATGATCAAAGCTGACGGTACTAAAGACAAGTCCAACCTTGGCGCAAATGCTATCCTCGCAGTATCCATCGCAGCAGCAAGAGCAGCAGCTACAGCTCTTGGTATCCCGCTTTACAGATTCCTCGGCGGTATCCAGGGCACTAAGCTCCCTGTACCGATGATGAATATCCTCAACGGTGGTGCTCACGCTGACAGCGCAGTTGATACACAGGAATTCATGATCATGCCTGTTGGAGCTCCTACTTTCAAGGAAGCTCTGAGATGGTGTGCAGAGGTATTCCACACACTGAAGAAGCTCATCAAGGATATGGGCGATGTTACAGCAGTTGGTGACGAAGGCGGCTTCGCTCCTAACAAGCTCACAAGCGATGAAGAGGCTATCGAGAAGATCCTTGAGGCTATCAAGGCTGCCGGATTCGAGCCCGGCAAGGATTTCATGATCGCTATGGACGCTGCTTCATCAGAGTGGAAGAGCGAAAAGGGCAAGGGCTTCTACAAGCAGCCTAAGAGCGGCAAGGAGTTCACTTCCGACGAGCTCATTGCTCACTGGGAGTCTCTCGTTGACAAGTACCCGATCATCTCCATCGAAGATGGTCTTGATGAAGAGGACTGGGAAGGCTGGCAGAAGATGACAGCTAAGATCGGTAACAAGGTTCAGCTTGTAGGTGACGATC
>CADBNS010000096.1 GCA_902796065.1 Ruminococcus flavefaciens | reverse complement strand
CCAGGTGACAATAACTAACTGGCCTTACCCCATTTCACCCCAGGCACTGTCCCATATGCTTCGGAAAGTCTCCAAATCAAAAATTTTGGATCGAAAAAATTGGTCTGTGCCGTTCCAGACAAGGTGCATAATTAAACAATATTTTTTAAATGAAGCCGTCTCCTTCGTTCTGGGATACCCCGACTAGATGAAACCGGAAGCAAAATAGCAAATAGGCAATAGGACAAAATCGCAAAAGGAGCATCTATTTATACATTAAAAGGCGACCTGAATCAGGCTGCCTTTTTTTGTTATCTTTAATGATAACCCACATAGCAATGCTTAATACACAATAAAAAAGTTATAAGTTAAATCTATTAGAAAACACAAAATGCATTCCATTATAATGGGAAAAGGTCAGAGAACCTTATAAATCAAAGGATTCCAAAATATGACAGCTGCAAATCTTCCTCAGAAGAAATCGTTCATAACGAGTGATATGGATACTTGTTTTGCCAAAGCTGTGGAGGAATGTGAAGCGTTTCGTCTGCAAGGCTATTCTTGTGCAGAATCAGTACTTCGGGCTTTGCTAAATGCATTTTCACTGAAAGTATCAGATCAGTTTTACAAAGGGGTTTTTGCGTTTGCAGGCGGCGCTGTAAATGACGGCAGATGCGGTGCTCTTGAAGCAGGGCTCGCAGTTCTGTCGTTGTTATATAGCAAAGGAAGGATGGAATCATCATATAGTTTGAAAGAATATAGCTGTATGATGCATGACATCTTTAAAAGAATAAATGGCAGTTATCTCTGCTCAGAAATCTTTTATCCCAGATATGACGAATACATGAAAGATCATGATAGCGAGGATGGTTTTCAATGTGCTTTCGTGACCGGATTGGAAGCTGATTATAAGTTTCTTCAAACATACTCAATCGATATCTAATTGCTTAAACAATTAAGATAAACAATTATTACTATTACTATTAGGAGGAACTACGATGAAGAAAAGAATTATTGCGCTTGTGCTGGTTGCAATGATGACAGTTTTTTCACTGGCCAGCTGCGGAGGATCCGATAACGGCGAATCAAAAGGCACGATCAGACTGGGAAGCAAAGCGTTTACCGAGGCATATCTGCTGAGTGAGATCTATGCGAATGCACTTGAGGACAACGGCTACACGGTTGAAAGAATCTATGACATGGCGACCGATGTTATCGCTCCCGCGATAGAGAATGGGGAAATTGATGTGTATCCGGAGTACATCGGAACAGCGCTGACCGATATTCTGGGAATGGAAATGCTGACCGATAAGGACGAGGTATACGCAGCGGTTTCAGAAGCTTATGCAGAAAAAGGCATCACATGGCTTAACCTTACTGCGTGTGAGGACAAAGTAGGCATCGTTATGAGAGCCGATAAGGCTGCGGAACTTGGTATCAAGACGATTTCTGACCTTCAGAAAAATGCGGACAAGGTTATTCTCGGAGATGGAGTTAACTTCTCTGTCCGTGAAGATGACCTGCTTCGTTTGAATAAGTTCTATGGCGATTTCAATTTCAAGGATATCGTTATCATGGAGTGGGCGCAGCAGTATCCTAGCTTGGACAATGGCACCGTTGATGTTATCCCTGGCCTTACAACAGATCCGCAGCTCCTCGAAACTGACAAGTACACCCTGCTTGAAGAGGATATCCCTGTATGGCCGCCGCAGTATGTTGCACCGATCGTACGTACCGAAGTTCTGGAAGCAAATGAAGGTATGGCCGACATATTGAATAACGTTTCAGCCAAAATCACTACAGAAGCTATGATCGAGATGATCGCAAGAGTAAACAACGGAGAAGAATACGAAGCGGTTGCAAAGGATTTTTACGAAAAGAATTGTAAATAAGCAAATTAAATGAAACCTTTTGAAAGCCGTCTCAATTATGGGACGGCTTTCTTTGACATTATTTGGAACAACAAAAATGGACAAAAAATGTGAAGGCTGCGGAATTATAATACTGAGACTTTTTGCAGAATCAACCGGAATATCACTTGAAGATGATGTCATTATTTTGAGTGCGGTATATGACTGCGGATCCGGCATTGGTAACAGATGCGCTGTGCTGCAGTGCGCGTATCTGATGGCCGGAGTGATGCTTGGAAGAAAAGAGGCAAAGGAGCCGCGGCAGGAACTTAAAACTTTGCTGAAAGGAATCAATGATATCTTTGTACGGGAATTCAGCAGCGAGAATTGCTGTGATCTCCGCAGCGTGGGTTGCTCCGAACAATGTGTCATGATCAGCGATGGAGTTGATTGCGTTGGAAAGATATTGACAGAGGCAAGAATAATGAAAGAGAAAAGAAATGAGCTTATAGACAAGTTTAAAGTTAATGAAAAACTTGTTCCGTATCTTGATTATCTGCTTGACGAAGCTGACTGTAAGATGATCGAGAGCGCTGACAGCAATGGGGTCATTCCGGAAGAGCTGTTTACTGAAGACGAACTCAAGACCGGCTACAGACGCGGCATACTGAATAAGGCTAAAGACGAAAACGGCATTTATTATGTACTGGGAACATGCCATAAAAGAGTCGATTGTTTTATGCGCGGTGAACTCGAAGCATTCAATCAGCTTCCTGCTGAAGTACGTCAGGTAATAGTTGAATATGAACAGGATATAGAATTTTGGGTCGTCCCATATCGCAAGGAAGGCGTTAACATGGGAGTAGTTACTCCTGTACCGATAGAATACATGCTGAAAATCATAGATGAAACGCCTGACAGGATCTGGGTCCAGAGGTGTGACTGCAAGACATATAGATTTGATAAGACACATATGACCGAAACCTGCATTCATTTTATGAATGATGATACTATACTGAATTCAAATTTTGACAGAGGATACGCCAGAGAACTGACCAAGGAGGAAGCAAAAGAGCTCCTTAAAAAGATAGATCAGGATGGCCTTGTCCATAACTATTCCGGACATGATATCTGCAATTGCTGCAACTGCTGTTGCTGGGCTATGCGTGGAATGAAAAAGTACAAAGAACTAGGCTATGATCTGTTTGGTGAGTATGTTAACGCAAAATACATTATCCGCATAGAAGAAGATAGATGTGTGGGCTGCGGAGCCTGTGAAACGATATGCCCCGGCAAGGCTCTGGTGCTCGATGGAGATAAAATTAGTCTGATACAAGAGAACTGCCTCGGTTGTGGTGTCTGCAGAACAAGATGCGTCGCCGGTGCTCTTACGATCGTTGAAAGGTAATTGATATATGGAAACACTATTAAAAATGTGGGAATACATTGCCTCTAACCCGGAGCAGTACTTCACATCCATCTGGCAACATATTTATTTGGATCTGATTTCGTTCATAATAATCCTGGCTATAAGTCTGCCTATTGGCTATTTTGCTGCCAAGAGCAGGCGGGTCTCGATCCCGGTAATCATTTCTGTAAATATAATTATGGTGGTCCCTACCCTGTCTGTACTGGGGTTGCTATTGCCATATACGGGGTTTGGTGCGCAAACGGCTATTATAGGTCTTGTTATCATTGGTGTTCCATTCATGACGATCAGTATGATGACAGCCATTAGAGGAGTCAATCCGCTTACATTGGAAAATGCAGCCGCCATGGGCATGGAGCCATGGAGAGTATGCTTCGATGTTGAACTGCCGCTTGCGTTCCCAACAATACTGAATGGAATAAGGGTGACCAGCGTTACACTTATTGCGGGTACGACCCTTGCAACATACGTGTCTGCCGGAGGTCTGGGTTACTATATTGTAAATGGACTCGGCATGAACAGGATGGAAATGGTTTATGTTGGCGCGCTGACAGTTGCGCTGATCGCGATCTGTGTAGACTTATCCATTGCATCGCTGCAAAAGAGGGTACTGAACAAGTATTAAAGAGAAGGGGCGTTTGATAATGGCTAACATTGCACTTGAATATAAAAATGTATACAAGAAATTTGAAGGCAGTGACAGATATGCTGTTTCTGATGTCAGCCTTCAGATCGAGGAGAATGATTTTGTAACGATTCTGGGTACATCCGGTTCAGGCAAGACTACTTTGCTGAAAATGGTCAATAGAATCTATGAGCTGACATCGGGAACAATAGAATTATTCGGTGAAAACATCATGGATCTGGATGTAAACGAATACCGCAGACATATAGGGTATGTTATTCAACAGGGCGGACTGTTCCCACATAAGACGGTCGAAGACAACATCGCAACGGTTCCAAAGCTGCTCAAGTGGGATGAAAAGATGATCAAGGAAAGAACAAAGGAACTCATGGAACTTGTTCAACTTGATTATGAAACATACAGGAAACGTTATCCGAATAGTTTGTCAGGTGGTGAACAGCAACGAGTCGGGATAGCAAGAGCTTTGGCGGTCAAGCCAAGACTGATGCTTATGGATGAGCCGTTTGGAGCTATTGACGCGATAACCAGAAGCAAGCTGCAGCAAGAGTTGCTAAGACTGTACGAAAATGTCCAGAACACGATCCTTTTCGTAACGCATGATGTGTTTGAAGCGATTCTGCTGGGAAAGAAAATAATAGTAATGGATGACGGAAAAGTCCAACAGTATGACACTCCGTATAATATACTCCTTCATCCGGCCAATGAATTTGTCAGCAGACTTGTTCGGAGCGGTGATCAGTTTGACAAGCTCAGAGCCTTGTCTTTGGAATACCTTACTGAGCCGGCAAATGAAGAAGAGATCCATGACGGAATACGCATAGATGGTTTGAAACACCTCAATGAAGCGCTGCTTCTGATGCTTCAAAATGATGCGTCGCATGTGATCGTCATCGGTGACGATGGCAATGTTAAGGGCAAGATAGAGATGAGCGCGCTGAAACAGCTTCTTCAGTGACACAGTGCAAAAGGGGAAAAAATGTTTGACTATTTTGTAAATTATTCAAGCACGGTCATTCCTTCAGTGATCGAACATATTGAAATATCTCTTATCGCGGTCGCCATTTCTTTTCTGATCGCATTTCCGGTCTCGGTCCTAGTCGTCAAGAAAGAACGTTGTTCAGGTATTGTAAACAGCGTTTGCAATCTTCTGTATTCGATCCCTACGCTGGCCATGTATGCGGCCCTGATACCGTTTACCGGTCTTGGAATGGATACAGCGATCATCGCAATGATCATATATAACCAATACATATTGATTAAAAATATTTCTGAGGGCTTCCGCGAAGTTCCGGCAGGTGTTATCGAAAGCGCACAGGCCATGGGGATGAACAAGTGGCAGGTATTCGTTCAAATTGAGATACCATTGGCGATGCCTCTGATCATAAGCGGACTTAAATTGGCATCACTAGGAACTGTATCCGGAGCCACACTGGCTGCAGCCGTCGGAGGAGGCGGTCTGGGACGTTTGCTGATTAGTGGACTGGCAATGCAGAAATGGGTCAAGGTCAGACTGGCGACCCTGATTTGCGCGATCATTGCCATTGTTTTGACTGCGGTTTTCCATATCATGGAGGATCGCTCGCTTAAAAACGCCCGAGGAGAGAAACATTGAGCAGGCAGGAAAACCACAGCAAAATAGGAGTGTGGGGCATTGTTGTTATTATTGCGATGTCAAATATCAGCCTGTATGGTCTGCCTTACATGAGGGATCAGTTTTATGATGTTATTATTGAAGCTCTGGGTGTCTCTCATTCTCGTCTGAGTCTGTTGTTCTCCATTTTCGGTACGGTTTCTCTATTCTCATATGTTTTAGGAGGGCCTGTCGTTGATAGACTTTCCACAAAAAAATTGATGTGTGTCTCGCTTGTTGCTTCAGGCATAATGCATCTTTACGTAACGACCGGACCTCCGTATTGGATACTGTGCATCATTTTCGGATGCATGGCCATTGCGGCATGCTTCACTTTTTATCCGGCCTCAATGAAACTGCTGAACAGCTTGAAGGAAAAAGGCGGGAAAGGTAAAATATTCGGATTCTATGTGTCAATAATAAGTACCCTCGGGATAGGTGTTGTACTTATAGGCGTTTTAGCACTTCATCTCAATGCAAGTTCGCTATCAGTATTCAGAATAGTAGTCGGATCATACGGCGTACTGAATCTGATCATGTGCGTGTTGCTGCTCATTTTTGTAAAAGATGAATACACTCAAAATGAGCAAAATCAGAAGTTTAACCTAAAAAAAACATACGGGCTTATTAAGGATAAAAGACTGTGGTACGTTGCGGGAATTATGTTTTGTAATTATCTCAATCTGGCTATCCTTACATACCTGATCCCGTTTTTATCAACTACATTCGGACTGGAAGAGAAGTACATTGTGATCATATCTCTTGTCAGAACAAATGTAGTAACAATAGTTGCATCTTTCGCAGCAGGTCTGATTGCGGATAAACTGGGATCTGTGATCCAGCTTCATCAGTATTCTTTTATGATTGGGTTTGCTGGCAGCATTGTGCTGTTAACAGCAGCAACTGGGAGCATAACGCTGTTCATGGTAATAGCGGCATCATTTATCGTCACTTTTGTTGAGGTAGGATCAAAAAGCGTAAATATGGTCATGCTTTCAGATGTAAGCATACCAAAGGAATATTTCGGTACTGCTGTTGGCCTGGTTTCATTTATAGCTTTTTCACCCGACGCCTTTTTCTATCAGATTGCCGGAGCGATCATGGATAACAGCAGAATGCCTTATCAGATCCTTTTCTGCATACTGGTGGTATCAATGGGAATCGGCGTTGCCATTTGCAGGCATTTAAGAAAAATGATGCGCACGGAAAAGGCATAGCAATAGTGATTCGTGAAAACAGGGGTTAGCAAATGATCAATTATAATGCTGAGTCAGTCAGTCCGGCTGCAGTGCGAAAAAAGGCTGAAGAGTTATACAGAAGCGGATTCTTCTGCTGTGAAGCTGTAGTTTCCGCAATAAGAAGCGAATTTATGGTCGATGTACCGGAGGAGGTCATTTCGATGGCTTCCGGCATGTCGGTCGGAGTGGGCAGATCTGGATGTCTGTGCGGAGCTGTCAATGGCGGCGTGCTGGTACTGGGGATGCTTTTCGGAAGGACTGAGCCGCTCGGGCCGCAGGATCCAGGAGTCAACCATCTGATGGGCCTTACCAATGAGCTTCACACATGGTTCAGGGACAACAACGGCAAGCATTCAACATGCTGCAGAGTCCTTACCAGAGAATTTGACATGAGTTGCGGAGAGCATAGAGAGCAATGCATAAAGTTCACCGGAATGTGTGCAGAAAAAGCAGCGGAAATATTGTGCAGAGAACTGGGAGTCATTAATATAGATATGGAAAAAGGAATAACGGAAGCGCCATGAGATCAATGTGAGAGATCATTAGGCGATCTCCCGGCTAAAGGAGAAAACAGCGGTCATCAGAGAACGGAAAACAAATGAGACCGGAAAAAGGGGATTTCAGATACAAACTCATATTGTGGATATTCATAGTATCTGCGCTGCTGGGACTTGCGGGAGCGATCTATTCATTAAGAAACCTGAGTTCCGCAAGGTTTATGTTCTATTTCTCTGCTGCATGGACGGCATTCTACGCCTTTATGGCATATTACTGGACGGACGAGGAAAGATACAGCAGGTTCGAATACATCATGACTCCGATACTGTTCGGAGTGCTTGAAGTGTTCCTTCTGTTCTTGGGCGTCGGCGGTTTCACGGTACTTGTCCCGAAGATCGCTGCCGGAGAAAACCCGGGAGAAAATCTTTTGGCACTCATCATCGCAGAGGCAAGCATCGGATCGTTCGCGTTCTTCAACTACAATATCTACCTTGAGGAACCCATAAAAGAACTCTTCAAAAAGAAGCAGGGCGATCCGGAAGATCGATGAAAAAAGAAAATATACATACGTAAAAAGGGCATGATCTGTAAAAAAGAGATCAGCCCAAGCTTTATTTTTGTAAGTCCTGAAAAAATAGCTACTGATGGATTCTTCGAGTATTGCGTAAAACAGCGCAAGGAAGATATAAAGTTGGCTATACTTGTCAAACTCTAGCAACTAAAGCAGCTTTATCTGAGCGGACAATCAGGAGAATGAAGCGCGAAGATGATTATCGGCCAACGAAGGAAATGATTATAGCTGTGTGTGTGGCTATGGAACTCGGATTCAATGAGTCGATG
>CADBNS010000095.1 GCA_902796065.1 Ruminococcus flavefaciens | reverse complement strand
GCTTTCGCATTTCAAGTTTTTCTGACGCAGATATATTTTCTTTATGTTGAGCATTGGTTGGCTAAGTTTAGTTGGGGGAGCAATAATAAGAGGATAATGGAGGAGGAGAAGAGGGATGAAAATAAACAATGTCGGATACAATCACTGTCACGATGCAGATTTTCTGATAGAGCGTCCGGAAGGAAGCGGAGACGATCTGCTTCTGCTGCTGAAGACAGACACGATATGCACCATAGACGGAGCGGACGTACTGATACCGCGAAATTCGGTATTTTACTATCCGAAGGGGCGGCCGCAGTACTACAGGTGTGTACCGCAGCACACCTTTGACAATGACTGGCTGCATTTTGAGCTGACGGAGGAAGAGCGGAGGGAGATGCTGACGGACCGCATACCGGCGGAGAGAGCGATAACGATGGATCTCAACTTTCTGAGCTATTGCATCAAGTCCATAGCCTACGAGAACTATTCTGACCACCCCTACAAGGAGCTGAGCATACGCAGCTACATGACACTGATGTTCATAAAGATAGCGGAGAATGCAGAGAAAGCGGAGACCTATCATTCGGGAACGCAGTTTGAGATGTTATCGACGATCCGCAGCAAGATATACGCAGAGCCCTACGTACAGCGGAATATCGGGTATGCGTCCCACGAGGTGAACATGAGCCGATCCACATTTCAGCACGCATACAAGAAGCTGTTCGGAGTGAGCTTTATACAGGACCTTATCAACAGCCGGACGGAGTATGCGAAGATGCTGCTGACATCGACGAGTCTGACATCGGAAGAAATATCGAAGCAGTGCGGTTACCGTAGCTACGTGCATTTTGCGCGGCAGTTCCGGGAGCAGACGGGTATGAGCCCATTGGAGTACCGCAAGAAGGAGCAATAAAAAAATGACCGCAGTCCATTGATGACTGCGGTTTTTATTGCTCCACCAATTAAACTTTGCCAGAAAGGCGAAGTCAGAAAGGAAATATATCAAGGAAGGAAAACACAGGAATGCTTTCGCATTTCAAGTTTTTCTGACGCAGATATATTTTCTTTATGTTGAGCATTGGCTGGCAAAGTTTAGTTGGGGGAGCAATAGTATAAAACAAAAGAGGATTGTTATATTCACATGAAAGAAGATTACTGATCAGTGATAGCTTTTCTCATGAGGACCATATCGAAAACGTCGGTCCTGCCGCTCTTATCCAGATCAGCGCTGATATACTGCTCCTTAGTGAGGGAAGACTTATTGAGGAGGAAATCCTGGAGGATGATAGCATCAGCGACAGTAACGTTACCGTCACCATTGAGGTCGCCGTCAACGGTCTGCGGAGCAGAAATGCCGGAAGGATCGGTAAGGGTGAGGAGGTAAGTGAGCGGAGAGTTCCAGTAGATAGTGATCTCATTTGTGGAGTAGCTTTCGGAGTTATCCACATAGCACTTATCAGCCGGAGCATCAGCGAGGTAAGCCTTAGCAGCGCTGTCCTCGAGAGCGGAGTTAACGCCGCCGACGAGCATACCCTTCATAGCCTCACCGACAGCCATAGAAGGTCTGTGGTGTGGAGACTGAGGAGAAACGGTACCATAGCCGGTAACGAAGCACTCACCGAGGGGGTTTTTGCCGAGGAGGTAATCGAGCTGAGCATTAGCAGCATCGAGGAGGTCCTGATTACCGGTGAGGTCGTGAGCGACACCGAGGATGATGCCGGCATTAGCGACGGTCATATTGCTGCCCCAGTTGAACTTTTTGATAGCAGCGCCGTAGCCGGTAGAAGCGGAAACGCCGGCGAAGGACTCAGCCTCAGAGACGATAGTATTGACAGCCTTCTTGTAAACAGAGGATTCCTTGTCGATATTCTTCATGGTAGCGAGGGCGATATTGCCGTAATCGCCGACAGTAGACCAGTCGAGGTTTTTCTTGACGGTCATGCCCTCGAGCTTAGTGAGGTAAGCAGACTCACCGGTAGCGCGGTACATCTGAGCAGCAGCCCAGTAGCGCTCATCGGAATCGGACATATCGCCGTAATCACCGGTAGTGATGTCAGCAGGGTTTTTGAAGATCATATTGGGATTCTGCTCGAGGAAGCCCCATGCTTTTTCGGCAGCCCTGAGGCACTTATCAGCGAAGTTCTTGTCGAAAGGAGAATAGAACTCATAAGCCATAGCCATAGAAGCGCAGAAATCGGCAGTAGCGGTAGTAGAGATGGGGGTAACGATAAGGGGAGCAGTTTCCTCCTGAGGCATAACATAGCCGGGGAAGTTCTCACAAGTAACCTTATGGTAAACGCCGCCGGACTCAGCCTGCATTTTCAACATCCATTCCAGCTCGAAGCGGGCCTCATCGAGAACATCGGGAATGCCGTTGCCGCTTTCGGGGATATTGAGGTTATCGCCGTAGAGTTCCGGATTGCGGTCATAAGCGTAGAGAATATCAGCGACAGCCTTAGCACCGGGAACGACATAGCGTCCGTAGTCGCCGGCATCGTGCCAGCCGCCGGATACATCGATCTTATTGTTTGTGCCGTAGATAGTAGCCTGATCAGTGTGGCAGGCAACGTGGCTGAATTTGCTGTCCTTAACAGCAACGCCGCAGCGCTGTAAATAGAGCATTCTGACGGAGTCATCGACAAGGTTGGAGTAAACATCGTCGCCGATAGAGAACTCATAGGACTTATCGAGGTTACCGCAGGTAATATAGTACTTGCCGGGTTCCTTGACAGAAGAGAAGTCGCCGTACCAGTTAGTTTCGCCGGCAGAGGAGTTGTCCTTTTTATTCTCGAGACTGCCGGTAAAGACGGTCTTATCAGTAGCGCTGTTAACGACGGAGAACTGGGTCTCACTGGTAACATCGCGGAAAACAGCGATTTTTTTGCTGTCTGGTCTGTAGCCGACCTGATTTACATTAATAGAAGGTGCATAGGGTTTATTTGAGTCATAATCAACATTGCTGTCATCGATGAGTTCCAGGGAAACGTTATCGATGTAGATAGTATGAGGCGGAAGGTCGCCCTCGTGCTTAGTCTGGATACCGCAGTTAAAGACGAGTTTAGCCATAATATCGGTCTCTTCCTCCATAGTGAAGGTATAGTTGACAGTCTGCGGAGTAGAAGTAAGGTTAAGGCCCTCCCAGGTATAAGCCTGATAGGTACCGCCGTTCTGCTGGATCATACCCTCGATGAAGCGGTCAACGGTGGAAGAAATATCGTATTTCAGCCTGTAGACGCCGTTCTTATAGAGCGGAACGATGTCGTAGTAAACCTGAACAGCGTAGTTGAGCTTACCGACTGAGGAGATATTGAGTGCGAGCTTACCGTTCTCAGCAGAAAGGGTAGCAGCGCCGCCGCTTTCCTTATAGGTACCCCAGCCGGAGGTATTGCTGTCGAAGGTAGAGTTTTTGATGATGTTGCCGGCAGCGAAAGCAGAAGCTGGAACAGCTGCGGAAGCGCCGGCTGCCATAACAAGGCAGGATACCAGTGCTGAAAGGCACCTTTTAACAGTTTTGTGATTCATATAGATTACTCCCTCTCAATGGTGATAAGTGCGCTATCACCTATATTTTATAATACAATTTTAGCATAAGCGGAGAGTTAAAGCAATGATAAATCGTGCGGATTCAATAAAGTTTTGTGCTGATTTTTCTAAACTGTGTCAACTTAAAGTAAATCACAGGTTGACAATAAGATCATACGGTGATATAATGAATAAAAACGGAACAAGGGAGCGAAAGCAATGATAAAATTAGCAGAAGAAATAATAGCCGGAAGGCGCATTACCCGCAGTGACGGGGCAGAGATGTTCATAAAAGCGGATCTGCAAGAGCTGTGTACCGGAGCGGACAAGATAAGGCAGGAGCTGTGCGGAAACCGCATATCGCTGTGCAGCATAATCAACGGAAAGAGCGGAAAGTGTCCGGAGAACTGCCGATTCTGCGCGCAGTCCGCCCACAACTGCACGGGAGTGGAGGAGTATCCCTTTCTTGACGCCGACAAGGTAGTTGAGGAGTGCAGATACAACGAATCCAGGGGAGTGCACAGGTTTGCGATAGTAACAGCCGGCCGCACGTTATCGGAGGGTGATTTTGCGAAAGCAGCGGAGGTCTACCGCCGACTTAGCAGCGAATGCCGCATATCGCTGTGTGCATCGCACGGACTGCTGACCGACGAGCAATTTGAGGAGCTGCGCCGCAGCGGAGTAGACCGTTACCACTGCAACATAGAGACCTCGCGGCGGAATTTCCCAAACATATGCACGACCCACACATATGATGACAAGATAGCGTGTATCAGGAGGGCTATGGCACACGGACTGAAGGTCTGTTCCGGAGGAATAATCGGCATGGGTGAGACATGGGAGGACAGGTTTGACATGGCAGTAAGTCTTGCGGAGCTTGGTGTAGATTCGATACCGATCAATGCGCTGATGCCGATAAAGGGCACGCCGATGGGAGACAGGGAGCAGATAACGCCGGAGGACATACTGCGGACAGCGGCGATGTTCCGGTATATAGCGCCGGAACAGGAGATACGCATAGCAGCAGGCAGGAGGATACTGTCTGACGGTGGAGCGGAGGTATTTCGTTCCGGAGTGAATGCGACGATAACTGGGGATATGCTGACAACAGCGGGAAACAGCATACAGTCGGACATAAAGATGCTGACGGAAATGGGATTTGATCTGGAGTACCGGGAAAAAGAATAGGCGTCCGGATAGCGGACGCCGTGATTCATGCGATATACTTATCTTTTTTAGAAGCCTTGTTAGTAAGAACGAAGCTGATGATGAACAGAACAGCGACGAAAGGAATGAACCAGATACCGCCGCCGGACTTGCCGCGTGTAGCGATGAAGTCGTAAGCGCCGTGGAGCAGCACGGGAACAGCCACGCAGAGGGATCTGTAGAAAGCGGCAGCGGACTCATTACCGCGGTTGTGGTATTTTTTAGCGATACCGTAGAAGACGCCCATGAAGACGCCGAAGCAGGCGTGACCGGGGATAGCGGTAACAGCGCGGACGAGGGCGGTAGCGAAGCCGTAGCTGAGCACGTAGCTGATATTTTCCCAGAGGGCGAAGCCGAGAGAGGTGAAAACCGCGTATACAACACCGTCGTACTGACAGTTGAACTCCGGATTCAGCCATGTATTGCGTTTCAGCATGATATATTTGGAGCTTTCCTCAGAGACAGCGACAATGACGAAGAACATAACGATGTCGTAGATGAGGGTATCGGGAGCGGCGAACAGAGAGATGATAAGGCTGCCGATCTTTTCCTCGACGAGGGCGATAAGGGAGGAGAAGATACCGGCTTTCATAAGAGAAAACAGGAGCTGACCGCTTTCCTTTTCCAGCTTATCCGACCGATAGACCTTGACCATAAGGAAAATAGCAGGGATCACGGCAGCGGCGATGAGAATGACATTATATATCATTTTAGGTGCCATCATAAAATAGAACATAAAGAGCCTCCTTGGGGTAGAAATTGATAGTAAAGCTATTATAAATTGTGAATCTCAACTGAATCTCAACAGATAATGTTGGCTATTTAGTCTATTTTGATAAATTTTATTTTTCAATGTCACATTTGATTTACCTCGGGCGATTGTTATTTATGAAACGGGAAAACACCGTTAAAACTATCAAATCTTAATAGGAGTGATCTTTTATGGCAAAGTTAGGAAAAGGATTAACAGCAGCTGCAATTTCAGCAACACTTATGATCGGTGCAAGCGTAGGAACAACAGCTCTTACAGCATTCGCAGCAGATGAGGATGCAGCAGTAACAACAGTAGCAGCAGAGGCTGATGCAGCAGCTACAACAACATCTTCAGCAGAAACAGCAGTTGTAACTACAGAAGCAGTAACAGAGCCTGCTACAGCAGCAGCTACTGAGGCAGCTACAGAGGCTCCCACAGAGGCACCTACTGAGGCTCCAACAACAACAGAGGCAGCTACAACAACTGTAACTACAACAACAGCAAAGACAACTACAACAAAGGCAACAACTACAGCAGCTAAGACATCAAAGTCTGGTTCACCCAAGACAGGCGATGCATTCCCTGGCTTCATTCTTGCAGCAGTAGCAGTAACAGCAGGTGCAGCTGGCGTAGTTTCACGCAAGAAGACTAAGTAATAGATATCACCTAATCACCACCATATAAAAGGGTCTGGAAATTTTCCGGACCCTTTTTGCGTTATATTTTTAAGAACCTGTCCGCATAGGGTGAATGTACGGATTTTCAGGCATAATTTTGTCGGTGACAAGGCAAAAATCCGCCGACGGGCTGTCGCCCTTCAAGGATTTGGAGCGTAGTCACCGGCAAAATTTGACGAAAAGACGTGCATGAATCCCTGTGTGGACAGGTTCTTATATATAGTATAGCATAAATTCGGGCTTATGTGTGTGTTTTTTATAAATTTCTGCAAAATTCAACTATCTAATATCTTTTGCAACATTTAAAAGTGAATTTTGTGTGAAATATCAGTAATATCCATTGTAAAACAGGTCAGATAATGGTATAATATGTTCATAGGAACTTCACCACGCTTTCTTTTTCAAGGAGAAGTGATATTTATGAACGAGAAACGTAAAAAGCTTATCCTTAAACTCATGCCGGTAATGATATGGATCGTTCTGCTCGTTTTCTTCATTATCTACAAAGATAAATTCTCGATAGAGAGCATATCATCACATACCCCTGAGAATCCCCTGCTCGCTGCCGTCGTGCTGATACTTCTTTACGGACTCAAAACACTATCAATGGTATTCCCGCTGAAAGTCCTCCAGTTGTCGGCAGGTGCGATATTCCCGAAAACTGCGGCGATACTCGTCAATACGCTCGGTATCACGTTCAGCTTCGTGGTCGGATACGCAATGGGAAAATATGCCGGCACTGAAACTGTCAACAAACTGCTCAGAAAAAATCAGAAGCTCGCAAGTCTACTTGACGGTCAGAACAACAATATAACGTTCTTCACGTTTTTCCTGCGGAACGTCGCCTTTCTGCCGACTGATACAGTCAGTATATATTTCGGCGTGACAGGTGCGAATTTCATGAAATACCTGACAGGCAGCGTGATAGGTATGTTCCCGAATGTCCTCATATCGACTTTCATCGGTCAGAAGCTCCTCGAACCCGAATCCCCGGAGTTCCTGTCAGCTATCCTGATGTATGTGGTCATATCAGTAGGCTCGCTCCTGCTGTATTATCTCTACAAGAAAAACAAGGAAAAAAAGCTCGCAAACGGTTCATAAGGGCGGATATCATCCGCCCTTTTTCTTTATTATCACTCTTTTTCAAAAGCGTCTGCACCTACTCCGCAGACCGGGCAGGTGAAGTCAGCGGGGAGTTCATCTCCCACATATTCATAGCCGCAGAT
>CADBNS010000094.1 GCA_902796065.1 Ruminococcus flavefaciens | reverse complement strand
TCAATTGCTGCGGCATAATCCTGAACTGCAAAGCACTTGTCACGATATGCGCTGATACGCTGAGTAAGAACGCATATCGCTGCCGGAGCAGTTTCGCCTACAGGCGGGTCTATAACGGAAAGCAGCTTATTCAGCACTGCACTGTCGTCAACTGCTATGAGACTGGTAGTCTGCCTGTTACAGCCGGAGGGTGCGCTCAGACCAGCCTCCATAATAGCGATCAGGTCTCTGCGCGGTACAGGTTCGGGACTGAACCTGCCTCTGTAGCTGTGACGGGCTGCGATGAGTTCCAATGTATCCAATACAATCACCTCTCAGATGAATCCCTGCTTTTTGAGTATGGAGAATATCACTCTGCCAAGTATGGCGAAGTAGTTGATGTCGGACACCGCCCACTTCTTGAATCTTCTAATGTAGCAGAATGAGATCATACCTTTTACCATGCTGTCCTCAGTCATCAGGTACTGTACAGCTCCGCCGATATTATCCGCGGACAGCTGAGCGAATGCAGTATCTTCCCTGCCTTCAAGCTCATTTACATTGTCAATGGCGAATATCCCGTCGCCGGAGAAACGCTCGGTGTAGCCGTTCTCCAGAAGATACGCCGCATTCTTGGACTGCACATTTCCGCAGCTGAGTATGAGGCTCATGTCGTTACCGGAGAAAACCGCAATATCATCTATGCCAAACTCAGAGCGTATCTGTTCAAGGAGCACTGAAATATCCGGAACTCGGCCGAATACAAGGCTCTCTGCGATTTTTCCGGCAAAGGACAGTCTTTCAGTTGCATTTTTCCGGTTGCTGATATAGGCTATTTTATTCTCAATGTCCTTCTCCACCGGACCGTGCTTAGCTATATCATAGATAACATAGCGGTTGCGTCCCTTTTCCTGAGCGATATACAGGGCTTTGTCAGCCTGCATGAACAGTTCGTTATAGCTGCTGCTGTCGATGGGATAAGTGGAGATACCCATAGAACAGGTCAGCTGGAAATCATTGAAGCGGTCAGAAAGAGCATACTCCGTATTAGTGCGTATAGCGCGGAGAATACCACGCAGGTCAGTCTCATCACCGATGTCCTCAAGCACGATAAGGAAGCCGCCTCCGCTAATTCTGCCGGCATATCCGCGGTCTTTTATCTCATGCTTTATCAGACTCGCGACGGTGAAAAGCACCTCATCGCCGAAAAGGTGTCCGTAGCCGTTGTTTATCTCCGTGAAGTTGTCAATATCAAGAATGACCAGATTAACATTATACGCAGGCCGTGAGTTTATCAGCTTGGAAGCAATGGCGGTAATGGCATTCTTGTTCAGCAGTCCGGAAACTGAGTCCCTGTTGGCTTCGATAGCCAGATTAATGTCTTTGGAACGGTGATTTGCACCAACTACGGAAATGATTCCCGTGACCTTCCATGTATCCGGATCCGAATGCCGTGTAATACCGCGGAACAGGCACAGTTCACGGACTCTGCCCTCAGTCATTACAGAGGACTCAAATTCGTAGTCGAACCGGTACGTGCCATTTTTTATGTCGTTGCACAGACGTTCAAATACATCAGCGTATCTTGTCAGAACGTAGCCGGAGTCGATAGAATCCGCCTGCCATTTCTCGAGATTAGCCTCAACAAGATTTATCCTGCGGCAGCAGTCGAACATATATATACTTATGATATTGGTCAGCGGACTGTACTCAAAGGAAAGGTCGCTCATCAGACTGAGAGTATAGCGCAGGTCAGCTGTTTCCGCAGACCGCTGATACGCCAGCTGTTCGAGGGAGTATATGTCACTGAGTTCGATACTGTACAGCGGATCATCACTTATCCGGCGCACACAGGCGCTTATCCATCTGTACTCCACGTCCCTGCCGTGCATTCTGATAACAGTACGCCGGCATCCGCCCTGGTCTGCTTCCGTAATGCACTGGTCGAGCCTGTCAAAGTCATTATCCTCAACAGTGCGCCGGATGGAGTATATAGCATCGTTGCCGAAAAAGGTAAAGAACGCCTCATCAGCTCTCTGGGTATGAAAGCTGGAATCCACGATCACCCTTCCAACCTGAAATGCCTTTTTATCAATAATTTTATCCATATTGATCCCCCGTCTTTAGAACCTGTCCACATAGGGATTCATGCACGTCTTTTCGTCAAATTTTGTTAAAAATCATTGAAGGGCGACAGCCCGTCGGCGGATTTTTGCCTTGTCACCGACAAAATTATGCCTGAAAATCCGTACATTCACCCTATGTGGACAGATTCTAAGAGAGGAGACTATCATACCGGATAGTCCCTTTCGCATTTTATCGGATATGACGGAATATCCGGACATAAAGGGGAATAATGATTATGAGTAAGAAAGTATCAGTGCTGGGATCCACAGGATCTATCGGAACGCAGGCGCTTGAGGTCTGCGAGAAGCACGGTATGGAGATAACGGCACTTGCGGC
>CADBNS010000093.1 GCA_902796065.1 Ruminococcus flavefaciens | reverse complement strand
GCTCTACAAGGGCAACATCATCAACGCAGGCGTTACTTCACCATACACACTCTATGATGAGGAAGTTGCTACATTCGATGAGGATGAAGTTTACAACCAGGCAGATGCAGCAGGATTCATCAATCTCTTCGGTCTCCCGATCAAGGTTAAGGCTCAGCTGGATAAGAAGAGAGAAAACAAGTAATTCGCTTAATACAGCATCAAATGAGTATAAAGTGCGGCTGAGCAGGCTCCGGAACAAGGTCTGTGACAGGAGCACGGTGATGCCGTGACGCAGATAGATATGGCAGGCAGGGGAGCCTTCTCCTGCCTGTTATGATTTTAGCTGTCAGCAGTCAGCTTTACGCGATGATAAGGCTGATGGCTGATGTCTAAAAACACATGATATTTAAGGAGGTATGGACATGGTAACGACAAGGGTAATGACAGCCGATGACTGGACAGGCGTAGCCGGAGTGTGGGAAAACCACGAGGGCACCAATCCGGTCGATGACAGTCCGGAGGGATTCGCAAGGTATCTCCGACGAAATCCCGATACCAGCTTCGTCGCAGTTGACGGAGAACGGATAATCGGCACTATACTGGCAGGTCATGACGGACGAAGAGGAATCTTCCACCATGTTTCAGTACTTCCTGAGTACCGGAAGCAGGGCGTAGGCAGAATGCTGGTGGACAGCGCGATGGAGGCACTCCGCAGGGAGGGCATAAACAAAGTGCTGCTGGTAGTATTTAACCATAACAAAAACGGCAATGCATTCTGGGAGCATATGGGCTTCACGATGAGAGAGGACCTAATCTACCGGAATAAATATACCGGACTTGCGTGAGGTGACATATGGATAAATATATGAAAGCTGCGATAGACGAGGCGAGAAAGGGCATAAACGCAGGTGACGGCGGTCCCTTCGGCTGCGTTATCGTAAAGGACGGCGAAATAATCGGCAGAGGTCACAATGAGGTCGTAAAGCAGAACGACCCCACCTGTCACGGTGAGGTCATGGCGATACGCGATGCCTGCCGGAATACCGGCAGCTTCGACCTTTCCGGCTGTGAGCTCTACACCACCGCAGAGCCGTGCCCCATGTGCCGCGGAGCCGTAATGTGGGCGAATATCCGCAGGGTGTACTACGGCTGCAATATAGCAGATACGGACAGCATAGGCTTTCGTGACAAGGTGTTCTATGAATCGCCTGAGAATATCTCAGAGGAGCTTGACCGCAAGGCGTGTCTGGAGGTCTTTGAGGAGTACAGGGCGCTTACAGATAAGAAGCATTACTGATAGAAGGAGTAAATAATATGGCAGATATGATGTGGGCAGGAAGATTCTCAAAGCAGGTGGACTCCACCGTTAATGCGTTCAACTCTTCCATCGCCTTTGACGGACGTATGTACCGCCATGATATACAGGGCAGCATCGCACACGCTACTATGCTTGGTGACTGCGGGATAATCACAAAGGAAGACAGCCTCACTATTATCGAGGGACTCAAAGGCATACTTGCGGACATCGATTCCGGCAAGCTGGAGCTTGACCCCAATGCAGAGGATATACATATGTTCGTTGAGGCTGAGCTGACAAAGCGCCTCGGCGACGTAGGAAAGAGACTTCACACCTCACGCTCAAGAAACGACCAGGTAGCCGTTGACCTGAGACTCTATCTCCGTGACGAGATAGCAGAGATACGCGCAATGGTCAGGGAGCTTGCAGAGGCACTGGTGAAGATGGCAAAGGAACATACAGAGACCATAATGCCGGGATATACACACCTCCAGAGAGCACAGCCCATTACATTCGCACATCACCTGATGGCATATGTATGGATGCTCCTGCGTGATATACAGCGCCTTGACGATACCGCAGAGCGCATGAACTACTGCCCCCTCGGAAGCGGAGCTCTTGCAGGTACTACCTACAGGACAAACCGTCAGCAGACCTCCGACCTGCTGGGATTCACAGCACCGATGCCCAACAGCCTTGACGGCGTATCCGACCGCGATTACTGCGTTGAGCTGTGCTGTGCACTGTCACTTCTGATGACGCATCTCTCACGTTTCTCAGAGGAGATAATCCTCTGGTGCTCATGGGAGTTCAAGTTCGTGGAGCTGGACGATGCCTTCGCAACAGGCTCATCTATCATGCCGCAGAAGAAGAATCCCGATGTTACGGAGCTTATCCGCGGCAAAACAGGCAGAGTAAACGGCGACCTCGTTACACTGCTGACCATGATGAAGGGTATCCCGCTGGCATACAACAAGGATATGCAGGAGGACAAGGAAGCTATATTCGACGCTGTCGATAATGTAAAGCTCTGCGTAAAGACCTTCACACCAATGCTCACAACTATGCGCGTACTGAAGGACAACATGAGAAATGCCGCAGCAAGAGGCTTCATCAACGCAACTGACTGCGCTGACTACCTTGTAAAGAAGGGAATGCCTTTCCGTGACGCATATAAGATAACCGGCACACTTGTAGCACAGTGCATCGAAAAGGGTGTTACCCTTGAGACCCTGCCTATTGCAGAGTACAGAAAGATGACAGAGCTGTTCGATGAGGACGTATACGACGCAATAAGCCTTGAGACCTGCGTAAGAGAGCGCAAGTCAGAGGGCGGTCCGTCACCTGATGAGGTGGTAAAGCAGATAGCTCTGGCAGAAAAAGCACTTGGTAAGTGAGCATGAGCAGGAAAGATGTTTTTTTCACACTTGGCATAGCGCTCCTGATGGGAGTTATATGGGGACTTGGCGAGCTGGTAACAGGTATGTGGATAGGCGTATCGCAGAAATTCCACATATTCTGGTTCGCGGGCATAGTCCTTGCGACGCTGATAATAAGCGTGTGGCACTCCATGAAGGAGGACGAATCCGACCGCACTGACCCGAGAAAGGCGAAGTACGACAGGAAAACAAAGCGGTACAACAAGAAGTAACGGAGTTAGCTCCGGCGAAATAAAGGAGAATGTATGATGTCAGTAAAAGTATATATAGACGGACAGGAAGGTACTACCGGACTGAAAATACAGGAGCGTTTCGAGGGAAGAAACGACATTGAGATAGTAAAGATAAGCGAAGAGCTGAGAAAGGACGCAGCTGAGCGCGCAAGACTCATCAACAGTGCGGACTACGTATTTCTCTGCCTGCCGGACGCGGCTTCACGTGAGGCTGTATCCTTCATCGACAAGGATAACGACCATGTACGCATCATCGATGCATCAACAGCTCACAGAACGAATCCGGACTGGGCATACGGCTTCCCGGAGCTTTCAGCTGAGCACCGCGCAAAGATAGAGAAGTCCAACAGAGTTGCAGTACCGGGCTGCTATGCAAGCGGATTCAACTCAATAGTATATCCGCTGGTAAAGCATGGCATCATTCCTGACGATTATCCGGTATTCGCATACGCTACCTCAGGCTACAGCGGAGCAGGCAGGAAGGCTATCGCGGTATACGAGGGTGAGGATAAGCCCTATGAGTTCAACAGTCCGCGTCAGTACGCACTGTCACAGGCTCATAAGCATCTTCCGGAGATGCAGGCAGTACCGGGACTGAAGTTCAAGCCGATGTTCAGCCCCATGATATGCGATTATTTCAGCGGAATGGTGGTAAGCGTACCGCTCCAGACAAGAACACTTCCGAAGACAGTAACACCGGCGGAGGTCCATGCGATGTTCGCGGAGCACTATGCAGGTGCGAAGATGGTAGAGGTAATGCCGCTCATGAGTGAGGACGAGCAGAAGAGCTTCTTCCTTGCATCAAATACACTCAGCGGTATCAACAAGATGCAGGTATTCGTATTCGGCAGCGACGAGCAGATACTTCTCTGCTCACGCCTTGACAATCTTGGCAAGGGTGCAAGCGGTGCAGCAGTACAGTGCCTTAACATAATGATGGGAATCGACGAGACCACAGGTCTTGTGTAAAGATAAACGGAGGGACTAAATATGGAACTCAAGAAAATTGGCGATGTAAAATTCGTAAAGGGCGGCGTGTGTGCCGCAAAGGGCTTCAAGGCAAACGGCGTACAGTGCGGACTTGCTCATGCAGGCGCATCAGTAACAAAGAAGAAGAACGACCTTGCACTTATCGTGGCTGACAAGGAGTGCACCGCAGCAGCAGTATATACCACCAACAAGGTAAAGGGCGCTCCCATACTGGTAACTAAGGAGCATATAAAGAACGGCAAGGCAAAGGCGGTTATCGTGAACTCAGTCAATGCAAACACCTGCAATGCAGACGGTGTGGAGAAGGCAGAGAAGATGTGTCAGCTGGCAGCCAGTGCGCTTGGCATCAGCGAGCAGGACGTTATCGTAGCATCTACCGGCGTAATTGGTCAGCCGCTTCCGATAGAGCCTATCGAGAAAGGCATCAAGCCGCTGGTTGAGGGACTTACCTACGACGGCAACAGCCGCGCAGTTGAGGCTATAATGACTACAGATACACAGGTGAAGGAAGTAGCGGTAGAGTTCCCGATGGGCGGAAAGACCTGCACAATGGGCGGTATGCTCAAGGGCAGCGGTATGATACACCCGAACATGGCAACTACACTCACATTCATCACCACCGATGCGGACATCTCCGCAGAGCTGCTCCAGCGCGCACTGAGCGACGTTGTAAAGGTGACACTGAACCGCGTCAGCGTAGACGGAGACACCTCCACAAACGATATGGTATGCGTACTTGCAGCAGGTACAGCTGAAAACAAGCCTGTTACCAAGGAGGACGCAGACTACGGCGCATTCGTCAACGCACTCTACAATGTGCTCATGAATCTTGCAAGAATGATGGCAAGGGACGGTGAGGGCGCTACAAAGCTCATCGAGTGCTCATGCACCGGAGCTGATACAGAAGCAGTTGCAGAGACAGTAGCCAAGTCAGTCATCACATCGAGCCTGTTCAAGGCAGCGATGTTCGGAGAGGACGCAAACTGGGGACGTATCCTCTGTGCAGTAGGCTATGCAGATGCAGACTTTGATATAAACAAGGTAGACGTACAGATAGGCTCAAAGCAGGGCAGGATAGACGTATGCAAGAATGGTGCAGGCGTAGAGTTCTCTGAGGACGAGGCGAAGAAGATACTCCAGGAGGAGGTAATCAACATCAGCATCAGCATCGGAGATGGCGCAGGAGCAGCTACCTGCTGGGGCTGTGACCTCACATACGACTACGTAAAGATAAACGGCGATTACAGAAGCTGATCGGCGGAAATATAATGATATAAGGATGGGAAGTACTATGGATATCAAGGATATGCTTTATGACGGAGAGACTGTTTATTGCAGCGGTGAGTGCATCTACGGCAGAGATATGACAAAGGCAAATGTGGGGATATTTGCAAGTCTTGCAGGCATGATGAGCGGAATGCTCAACTGCCGCTATGCCGTAACGGATAAGCGTTTTATCATCGGTATTATGGGAGCTCCGGCAACGATACAGTTTTCTGATATAAAGGAGATCAATACAGTGACCTCCGCAGAGACAGGCGAAAAGGACGTAGCTCTGCTGGTAAGCAACAGGGGCAGCAAGAGGATCGGAGAGGTGCAGGAGATGTACCTGAGAAGCATTACTGACCCCGATAAGCTGGTGAGCAGCCTCAGAAGCATGGTGTACGGTACAGGGCGGTGATTTGCGATGGAAGAAAGAGCAGATTTCGCCTCTGAGCTGTGCTTTGATGAGAAGATATACTGTACCGGTGATACAGGCAAAGAGGCTTCCGCAAAGAAGCAGATGATAAACCTGATAAAGTGCATCATTTCCGGAGCTGTAATGCTGGCGGTACCGACATATTTCATATTGGTTGGCAGAGATGGCGGAACAAACCTGCTGGAATTCATGTTGAGCGGATTTGCATTCCTGACACTTGTTCCGGCAATTATGTTTGCGAATTATGTACGCAACATTGTCCGCAACGTGTATGGCTTCAAGGAATATGCGGTAACTGACAAATCACTGGTTATCTGCGAAAGAGGCGGATATACGTCGTATATGTACTACGGTCTGGTGTCGGTAACTGTTACCGAACCGCGCAGGGATATGTACATAGATTTCAACGACTACGCAGTTACCGGCGCAGTATCCGGCAATTACAACAGAAAGACCTATCAGGTGGTATTGCAGAACGTTACTGATCCGAATAGCATAGCGGAATACATGGAGCGGCGCGCAAAGCTTTGCAAGAACGAAATGAAGTATTCCGGAAGCGTATCTGATGGGAACGGACAGTCATGAAGCGCGATCCTGAGGAATATCTTGACAGTGACGAGTATATCCTCCGCAGCGGGGCAGCTGAGAGGATAAAGCAGCCTGCGGACTATACCGCATTACTGGCACTGATACTGGGCGGACTTGACGATCCGCACGGCTTGCAGGACTGCATTATACGCGCGGCTGAGTAAGCAAAGCATAGTAAAAAATAATATTGGGGAGGTCATCTGCAATGGAAGAAAACGCAGATTTCGATTTAATGCTTGAAGATGACGAAAAGATAGTATACCAAGGAAAATTCGGCCAAAAAGAGCTGACGGCTCACCGGATAAAGTATGGGATAAAGGCAGCGATTGCACTGGGGATAGTGATAGGCGGCATTATATTCGACGTAAAGTATTTTGAATGGAATATTTATTCATTCTTTGAAGTCGGCGGAGCGCTTATGGTTATTGTGATAATTGCGCTGATTTGCGGGATAACATACGTAAAACGTCTTGTCACCGTGAACTGGATGGAGTATGCGGTCACGGACCAAAGAGTGCTTTTGTTTGATAAGAACGGCTATACTTCGTACTGGTATTATGGAATTGAAACTGCCGCACCATACGGAAGGATCTATGATGAACACGGAAGGGTGTATATCAGAGGCAAGAGCAATGCAGTTGAAAGCAATTTTCCGCAGCCGTACCGCGGAGAAAAGTACACGCTCACGCTATGGAACGTAGAGAATCCGCTCATAGTATCCGGCCACATAAGCAAATATGCAGGAACCAAACTGCATGTGCTGGATTATATAGGCGAAGACCGTCCCACAGACGACAGGTTTTTTGATGATTAAGAAATATAAAATATAAGGAGAGAAAGAAAATGGATAAGATCTCAAACAGTGACAAGTCGCAGGTGCTCATAGATGCCCTGCCGTACATTCAGAAGTACTCCGATAAGGTAGTAGTAGTAAAGTACGGCGGCAACGCAATGACCAACAAGGAGCTGAAAGACGCAGTAATGACCGACATCGTACTGCTGTCACTGGTAGGCATCAAGGTAGTGCTGGTACACGGCGGCGGCCCTGAGATAAACGAGATGCTGAAGAAGATAGGCCACGAGAGCCGCTTCATCAACGGGCTGAGATACACAGATGAGACTACGATAGACATCGTAAAGATGGTGCTGGCAGGAAAGGTAAACAAGGAACTGGTACAGCTCCTTGCACAGCACAAGGGCAGCGCAGTCGGACTGTGCGGAATCGACGGAGAGATGCTTGTGGCTGAGAAAAAGACCACAGAGGACGGTCAGGATCTTGGCTATGTAGGTGAGATCACCCGCGTGAACACAAAGCCTATCCTTGACGCACTCTCAAACGGAAATATCCCTGTTATCGCAACTGTAGCAACTGACAGCAAGGGCAATACCTACAACATCAACGCAGACACAGCTGCGGCACGTATCGCAGCAGAGCTGGGAGCTGAGAGCCTTATCCTCATGACCGACATCGCAGGACTTCTCCGGGACAAGGACGATCCGTCCACACTTATCCCGAAGGTACAGGTAAGTGAAGTGCCGTTCCTGAAGATGCAGGGTATCATCTCCGGCGGAATGATACCGAAGATAGAGTGCTGTGTAGAGGCAGTACGCCGCGGAGTAAAGGGCGCAGTCATCATCGACGGAAGAGTACCGCACTCAATACTCATAGAAATACTTTCCAATGAAGGAATTGGAACTCAGTTCGTATAAATTGTTAACACAAAAAATCAATTAACTGAAAGTTTACAGCAATCCGCCTTGCAGCTGTTGATTTACTCGGGTCTAAAGAGTTATAATTATATAGTGAATAGGTGTGCTGTCAAATAATAATTGTTGATTCTGCTAAAGGAGTAATTATTATGACTACAATTGAAAAGTTCGACAGCCATGTCACCCATTCGTACGGAAGGATGCCTCTTGTAATGGAGGCTGGCAAAGGCAGAAGGTGTACCGATGAGAATGGTAAGGAATACATCGATTTCGGAAGCGGAATAGGTACGAACTGCCTTGGCTATTGTGATGAGAAATGGGCAGATGCTGTGTGCGCTCAGGTAAGGACGCTGCAGCACAATTCAAACTACTACTATACAGCTGTACAGGCAGATTTTGCAGAGAAGCTCTGTGCCGTAACAGGCTATGAGTCCTTGTTCTTCTGCAACAGCGGCGCAGAGGCAAATGAATGCGCGATCAAGACTGCAAGAAAGTACAGCTTCGATAAGTATGGCAAGGGAAGACATAATATCATAACACTGGTGAATTCGTTCCACGGAAGGACTATGGCTACCCTCTCAGCGACCGGTCAGGATGTGTTCCACAACTATTTCTTCCCGTTTCTGGAAGGATTCATCAATGTAAAGGCAAATGATACTGACGATCTCAGAGCTAAGCTGGACGATACAGTATGCGCTGTCATGCTGGAATACGTTCAGGGCGAAGGCGGCGTTTATAACCTTGAGCAGTCATTTGTTGACGCTGTATTTGAGCTCTGCGCAGAGAAGGATATACTTGTTATCGCAGACGAGATACAGACAGGTGTCGGAAGAACGGGCAAATTCCTTGCCGGAGAATACTTTGGAAAGAAAGCTGATATCACCACACTGGCAAAGGGTATCGCTGGAGGCATACCAATGGGCGCCTGCCTGTTCGGAGAGAAGTGCAAGGACGTACTTACTCCCGGAACACACGGCTCGACCTTCGGCGGAAATCCGATTGCCTGCGCTGGCGGTTTAGCAGTACTGGAGAGGCTGACAAGCGACGGATTCCTTGACGATGTAAGCAGGAAAGCGGAATATATCAGGAATGAACTGAAAAAGTGCAAAGAGGTAGACTCTGTAAGCGGACTTGGCATGATGATAGGCATAGCACTTAAAAACAAAAAAGCAGAAGATGTAAAAGCAAAGGCAATGGAGAAGGGACTCCTTGTTCTTACGGCAAAAACAAAGGTAAGACTGCTTCCGCCCCTTACTATCACTAAGGAAGAGATCGATGAAGGTCTCAGAATACTGATGGAAATACTGGAGGAATAATCATGGAGCTCGTTGTATCTGTAAAAGGAAACAAATACATCGCAGAGGACAAAACAACTCACAAGCTGATGTATACTGTCAAGAAAAAGGGATTAGGATCATCAAAGTTCATACTTCTCGATTCCAGTGACTATCGCCTGTATTCGCTTTTACAGGGTACAATGGACAGAAAGCCGGTTTTTAGCATTACCCATGACGATGTCGGATTCATGACGATATACTGTACGTCACTGTTCCTTGACCCGTCACTGAAAGTTGAAGGAAGGGACAAATTCGACATAGTCAGTAAGGACAGACACGATTTCCAGATCATGAGCGGTGATAAGCAGGTCGGAAGACTGATAACGCTCATAACTGTATCCAATGAGTTACAGTACGAACTGGAGATCGAAGACAAATACTTTGACGACTACGTGGTGTTGTTTGTAGTGGCTGTTGACCGCACATTCGGCGAGATGAACAGGCCGCAATAAGATATGAAAGGATAATCATAATGAAACACTTACTTAAAATGCTTGATCTCAGCACAGAAGAGATCATCGATATACTTAACCTTGCTGACCAGCTGAAATATGAGCTGAAGCACAGCATACCCCACCCGCTGCTGAAGGGCAAGACACTGGGAATGATATTCCAGAAGGCTTCCACACGTACAAGAGTGTCCTTTGAGACAGGTATGTACCAGCTGGGCGGATACCCGCTGTTCCTCTCATCAAATGACCTCCAGATAGGCAGAGGAGAGCCTGTGCAGGATACTGCACGCGTACTCTCACGCTACCTTGACGGAATCATGATTCGTACCTTCGAGCAGAAGGAAGTCGAGGACCTTGCTGAATACGGCAATATCCCGAT
>CADBNS010000092.1 GCA_902796065.1 Ruminococcus flavefaciens | reverse complement strand
TGCTTTCGCATTTCAAGTTTTTCTGACGCAGATATATTTTCTTTATGTTGAGCATTGGTTGGCTAAGTTTAGTTGGGGGAGCAATAACTTATTATGTCAGTCTTGCCAGCAAAACAGCGATAGCTGCGGCGATACAAGCGCCGATGACCCATACCAGTGCAAGGAATGAGCGCTTTTTCAGCACCTGTTTCCATGTCTGGACGAAGGGTATATCCTCAGTGCCTTTCAGTATCCAGAATCTGCTGTGCCCGACCCATAGCTTGTCGATAACAATTCCGTCGAATATGTTCATCACCTCAAGAAACAGGAGCGACTGGAGATAAGCTGAGCTGAACCGTTCTGCGCCGTTCCAGATACCGACGATGAGTACCAGAGCTGACAGCATGACAAGGTAGAAAGCTGTCATGAAGCGTCTGCGTTTACGCTTCATAGTTTCCGCATCAGACAAACCGATAGCGAATGCACGTTCCTGTACAGCTTTGGGGTAAAAGAACAGTCCGTTGACAGCTCCGCCGATAACGGAGATCCTGACCATTGCTGTGAACAGCAGACAGTACAATATGAGCTGCATTATTATCTTCATTGATAAGGCTCCTTTTCAATAAGTTAGTAAATACAAACATACATATATATTATATCACATGATCTTCAGGATTTCAAGTAATATGGCTTTTTATAAGCTAAGGATAACAAATTAAAGACAGTACAGAGCCGGCACATTGCAGTCACCATAACTGTGTGTTTTATGTTCATACATCTAATTATTGCGAAAATGAGCTGTTCGCCTTTGTGAATATCTGTAAAATACTTGCATTCTATGGCAATCTATGGTATAATTGTAAATCGTGAGTGGGGTCAAAAATTACATACGGTCAGTGATGCGTATGCCTTTGACCATGAAAAATAAAATACTATAGGAGAGAATTCATGAATAACACATCAAAAAAGCGTACCGTTGCAGGTATACTATGTCTTGGTCTGCTTTTTCAGACTGCGGCAAATATTCCTGCAAAGGCTGACAACAATGGCAAAGTGACGATCAATGAGGTCTGTGCCAAGAACACTGTATTTCAGTCGGCAGATGGAGGCTGCTACGACTGGATAGAGCTGTACAACGGCAATAAGACCGAGGCTGACATTTCCGGCTGGGGACTCTCAGACACAGATGCTGAACCGTACAAGTATGTGTTCCCCAATGGTACCCGTATCCCGGCGGAGGGAAGGATACTGGTATTCTGCGACAGCAATGCGGCTCAGAACAACAGCAGCATCGCACCTTTCGGATTATCTGCATCAGGCGAGACACTGGTGCTTACAGATGCAAACGGAGGTACGGCGAATACCGTTACTTTCGGACTGCTTTCTGCTGATACTTCCTACGGACAGTATCCCGACGGCAGCGGTCAGTACTATAATCTGGACTGCACACCAGCCAATGCAAACAGTGCTCCGGAGGGAAGTGCAGCTGTACATCAGCCTGTATTCTCACAGGAGAGCGGTTTCTACAACAGCAGCTTCTCACTTACCCTCACAGCTGACGAGGGCTGCAAGGTTTATTACACAACTGACGGCAGCGACCCGACAGAACACTCTACCGAATACACAGGGCCCATAACTATAAATGATATGTCTGACACAGAAAACCGTCTCAGCGCAAGGACCGATATAGTGCCTGACAGGGCGGAAGCTCCCAGCGAGAAAGTGGACAAGGCTGCTATAATACGCGCCGTATCTGTGGACAGCAGCGGACGCATGAGTGCTCCCGTAACAAAGACCTACTTCATAGGCAAGACTAATTCCGGATACTACAAGAATATGAACGTGGTATCACTTGTGACCGATCCTGACAATCTCTTCGACCGCGATAAGGGCATCTACTGCCTCGGAAAGGTATACGAGGAGAACCGCGGAGGCGGCGGTATGCCATGGGAGGTACGCGCTAACTACTCCATGAAGGGCAGAGAGTGGGAGCGCCCTGCAACATTTACATTGTTTGCCGGCGGTGAAAAAGTAGTCGATGAGAATGTCGGCATCCGCATCAAGGGCAACTACTCCAGAAGCATTGAGCAGAAGAGCTTCAATATCTATACCCGTGAGGAGTACGGAGTATCAGAGTTCGATTATGATTTTTTCTCCGGCAAGGCAGTAAAAGCAAAGAATGGCAAGGCGATCAAGAAGTTCGACGGACTTGTGCTCCGCAACGGCGGAAACGACAACTCCAGCGCATTCTTCCGCGATACCATCAATCAGGAGCTTATCGCTGACAGAGCCTTCGCTCATCAGGCAACTACTGAGTGCATTGTATTCATCGACGGTGAATTCTGGGGCATCTATCAGATGATGGAGAAGATAAACAAGAGCTTCCTCAGTTCACACTACGGAGTTAAGTCAGGGGACATCGCCATGATCGAAAACGGTGCCCTTGAGGAGGGCAGCGACAGCGACCTCAATGACTGGCGTCAGCTTTGCAGCAGCGTTGCCGGTGGAGGAGTATCCTTCGATGAGTTTTGCAGAAAGGTCGATCTTCAGGGCTTTATGGACTACTTTGCAGCTCAGATCTACTGGGCAAATGCAGACTGGCCGCAGAACAACTATACATTATGGCGCTGCAATGCCATTGATGAGACAAATCCATACGCTGACGGCAAGTGGAGAATGGTACTCTTCGATACTGAATCAGGTCAGGGACTATACGGCTCTGAGGATAAGTCATTCTCAAGTGACGGATTCAGACGTATAAGACAGAATGACAGCCAGCTGGCACAGCTGTTCAACGGTATGCTCAGCAATGAACAGTTCAGACTGGCTTTTGCAAGGACAATGATGGACCTTGCAAACCATAACTTTGCAACAGACAGAACAAATGCAGTTATCAGCTACTACAGGAACACCTTCAAGCAGCAGGTAACAGATACATTTGCACGTTTCCATTCCAGAAGCCTTTCCGGCGGAAATGCAGAGCGCCGCTTTGTGGACTCCATGTCAACTGTGGCAGAGTTCTACGCTAAGCGTTACAGCTATGCAGAGCGTTCATTAAGATCTGCAATGAAGCTTTCTTCTGAGCCGCATAAACTGACAGTGGTAAACAATGCGTCCAACGGCAGCATCGATGTAAATACGCTCAGACTTGGTGAGATAAGCAGCTGGAGCGGCAATTATCACTCCGACTATGACGTAACTCTCACAGCAACTCCTGCTGAGGGCAGGGAATTCTCTCACTGGAACATCAGCGGTGCGACCATTACCGGCGGTGATGCAAAGTCTGCAACAGTAAAGGTAAAGCTTAGCTCAGATGCAACAGTCAAGGCGGTATATACAACTGACAGCGATGCCAATGAAGAGCCGCAGACTCAGCCTGCAACACAGCCTCAGACTACAACACAGCCACAGCCTCAGCAGCCTACCAAGCCACAGGAGAATGTTCCGGGCAAAAATAACGACAACAGATCAGCTGTAAGGACTAACGGCATGGTAATTCAGGCAGAAAACTACGATTTCAACTCCGGTACAGACAACGAGAACTGCTCAGAGGGCGGACTTGATGCAGCATATATCGAAAACAACGATTATATCGGATTCAGGGACATAGACCTTACCGGAGTAAGGAATATCGACTTCCGCATAGGTTCAAACGGTGCAAGAGCTGCTCTTGAGATACGCATCGACGATCCAAATGGTCAGGTCATAGGCAGAATGGACGTAAGATCCTCTGGCGGCTGGCAGACATGGAATACCCAGACCTGTAGTATCAGTGAGGTAAACGGCAGACATAATGTCTACTTCCGTTTCACAGGTGATGAGGGCTACCTCTTCAACATAAACTGGTGGCGTCCGGACGGTCAGAAGAATAAGATGATAGCCGGCGATCTCAATGAAGACGGTGTTATCAATGTGTACGACCTCTGCCTCATGAAGGGCGCTGTTGCTGACGGAAATGCAGATGCATTCGGTGCAGCAGATATTGATATGGACGACGATATTGATACAAATGACTTTGAACTTCTGAACAAGTTCATCATGTGTGAGATAAAGAGCTTCTGACAATAAATAATTATCCGCACCCTGTAAGGCAGTCTGGACTGCTTTTGGGGTGCGGATATTCTTAGAACCTGTCCACATAGGGTGAATGTACGGATTTTCAGGCATAATTTTGCCTTGTCACCGGCAAAATTTGACGAAAAGACGTGCATGAATCCATATGTGGACAGGTTCTTATACCCTTACTATTCTATTGTACAGCTTTTCCGGAAGGAAACTGCTGTAGAGCGCGGAATATCCGGCTCTTATCTCTTCGGGACTATGTCTGCGGCCGAAGTCAAGTTCAAGCAGGACGTAATCCACACCGAAAACTGATGCGGAAGCACCGGTATCTACAAAGCCGTTGCGCAGATAGAACGCTATCCGGCGCTCTCTTGTCAGCTTTTCACTGTCTGCGGCTACGGAAGGATCTTCGGATTCGCAGATAAGCATTTCTGCGTCAGTAAGCTCATTACGCAGCAGATGGAGAAACTCAGACCCGATGCCGGAATCCCTCATTCCGCTCACAACAGCGAAGTAGTCCAGCAGACAGATCTGTTTTCCATCGATCAGCAGCGATACGAAATATGCATATCCGCACAGGGTATCGCTGTCGAAAATGCCGTAACAGAAATACTGTTCCTTGTCCAGCGAACTCATGACCATAGACAGCGGTTTCAGTTCGTCACGGGGAAAGTCTTTTTTCATATGTGTATTGTAAACGGAAGCGATCTCTTCCCTTGTAAGATGGCGGCAATAGTGCATATCTGTCAGCCTGCCATCTCTGCATCGTTCGGACCGTTCTCAATATCACCGTACACTACGACGGAGTGTCCCCAAAACATATCGTCATCGCCGAAGTATACGGTGAACTCACCCTCCGGATCGAAGCAGATGCTTTCTATGGTGATCCTTCCGGCGAAGTCCTCTGTGGTTATCTCATCCGGCTCTTCGTCCTCATCGTCAACGGAATCCGCAAGCCAGTCATTGGCAGTATCAGTAAGCTCCTCTGCGGCGAATCCGCGTATCTTTCTGTCCCATTCCTGCTGGTCTGCAAAGAACTGTTCCGCAGCTTCAAGATCGGCGGAAATGTCGCTGTCAGCGTCCTCAGCTGATATGGTAACGTCCACCTTCTCGCCCATCCATATGCCGCTTCCTTCGTACCAGCCCAGATCCTTGTTGAGTATCATTTCTCCGAATACTTCTGATGTGATCGATACGATGCGGTTGTATTCATCAACAAGACTCTGGACGAACTCATTCTGTGCATTTTCTTCAAGTATCTCGGTGATGTAGAGACCGTTCATGCGGCGGATATTATCAGTTTTACTGTCGCCGGTATCCTTCGGGAGCATACCCTTTATTTTGTAGACACAGCCATTAGTGAAGTACTTGAAGAACGCACTGGATTCATGCTCCTTATCGGTGAGCACAAACTTCATAACGCCTTTTTCAGCACTCTGCTTACCTGTAGAAAGGTCGATATAGCCAAGAATGGGCAGATTTGCTACCCAATAATTTTCTTTTGTACCGTGGGCGCTGGTCAGACCGCCTGAAGCGATGATAAATTCATGTATCTCATCACAGTACAGCTCCTTTACCTTTTTTGGGATCGTTTCAACTCCGATTTTTTTCATAATGGTATCCTCCTTTATCTTTGCAGTTCAAAAATGCTTTCATCGGCGATAGTTGCATTTCCGGCATAAAAAACGGAAACAGCATAGTCGAGTCTTTCTATGTATCCGTTGTATTCTGCGGGAAAGTTTTCAATGGTAAGGCTGTCAGTGGGAGAGAAATGCCAGATCATTGTTTTCAGCACATACTGATATATGCTGTTTACCTGTCTTGCAAGTTCCGGTTCGGTGAATGCCATACCTTTAAGGGCGATGATGCTGTCGTAGAGTTCCCAGAATTTCTCCTGTGAGAACAGATCTCTTTCGTGGAGAAAAAACATAAAGCTGTCATTTCTGCCCTTGTAGTTGTCGTATATTACATTCTCAGCGTTAACAGTTTCCATATATGTCTCCTTGCAGTAAGTATTACAGATGCATTATTTATGCCACTGTGAGTTAAGAAACTCAATTCTTTTGCCAAGCCATTCAAGCAGACGTTCAGCTGAATCCTTTTCGGTCCAGCACTTCCTTTCGTCAGCTGAAAGCTCATCTATGAATTCTTCCTTATCCTTATCGTTGTGCCATTTCTGGTAGTTCCTGCTGAACTCATCAGCAAGTACCTCTTTATCCGATCCTATCATCTGGCATACACGGCTGAACACGCCGCTGTCGTAGGCTTTGGTCCACTTATCCCGGATAATATCCTGATACCAGTCCTCATAGGCAAGCAGTACGAACCACGGATTTACAGTATCAAGATCATAGTCCGGATCAGGAACTATTGCGGACGCATAGAATCCCTGACCGTCAGTACAGCGGGGACGGTTTGCCATTGAGGAATCGAAATCCCACGGAGCCTCGAAGGTGAGCTTTTTTCTGTGGTCATTGCTGAGATCGACGTCCATGTAGAAGCTGGACCATGCCAGATCAGCATCGCAGGCAAGCTCACTTATGATGTACATATCCGCAAGGGAATCAATATCGACTACGTTCTCCACAGCCTGCTGCGGAGTTATGTCACTGCTTTCGGAAATGCTCATATTGTCCGGACTGAAAACGTAGGCTTTATGGTTGTATGCGGCCTCGTACATTATCCTGTAGATATTATTGATATAGCCGGCGATGAAGTCGCGCTGCTGACGGGAGTAAATGTCGCTTTTTATTGTGCAGCCGACCTCCCGTTCATGCTTGCTGCTGGTATTATTCAGGCATCTGACAGTTTTGCCGCTGCCGTTATTTCCGTCGTAGGGGATAAGCGGTGCATTGTCAGCGAAGTCCAGACTGAAACTGTGCAGGTCGTCCTCGGTGTAGAAGTAGCCGTCGTACTCAAGAAAGTAGCCAATATCAGTACCGGTATAGTTTTCCTCAGCCTCGGTGATGTTCACCCTGTTTTTCGCAGCCTGCTGCATTTCGGTGAGGAGATACAGTCCCATATATTCGCCGTTGACCTCCACCTGTACGAAATCAGCATCAGCAGCATACAGCCCGTCGGCACCGAGTATCTGCCGTGCAGCGTACAGAACTGCCTTATTGCGCAGCATTGAGCAGTCCTTGTATTCAGCAAGGAGCAGCCAGTTACGGAATGCGTTGGAGTTATTGAGCCCGAGCAGTCCCTGCTTTTCTGTGAACTTTATCCTGAGCGGCTTTTTGGGATAAACAGTAGTCCAGTTGCCGCGCACTTTTACCTGAGCATCAGCGCCGTCGAGGAGCGTTTTGCCGTCAGTACCGCAGAGCGAAACAGAGCAATCCTCATAATAAGGCTCCGGAGCATCAAAGTCCGGCTCGAAGTCTCTTCTTATCCATTCGGTAACGTGTCGTGAGATAGGCTCAGTTACGAAGTCGGCAGCATTTTCAGCCTTGTTTTTGGTCTCAATGGATAAAACAGGCAGCGGTACTGCTTCCGGATCGTACTTGCCGTCAGCACTTAACGCAGCTATATGCGGTATACTTTCTTCTGTATCGTTTGTCTCAGTGATACTGCAGCTGAACAGCATAACAGCTGCCACAGGGATCAGGAGTATTCTCTTGATTTTTTTCATGACGATAGTACCTCATAGTATTATTGCTCCCCCAACTAAGAACCTGTCCACATAGGGATTCATGCACGTCTTTTCGTCAAATTTTGCCGGTGACTGCGTTAAGGCAACACCGCACAAAGACC
>CADBNS010000091.1 GCA_902796065.1 Ruminococcus flavefaciens | reverse complement strand
CTTTCGCATTTCAAGTTTTTCTGACGCAGATATATTTTCTTTATGTTGAGCATTGGTTGGCAAAGTTTAGTTGGGGGAGCAATAATATCAGCCTGTAACGACCATATCATCCATAGCCGCATTCTCTGCTCTTACAGTATAGTCTTCACAGCCGCTCATAGTCAGTGTATACTCTGCGATGTTGTCCAGTGACAGTTCAGCCAGTTCATCAGCAGTAACGTATATCACAAGCTCACCGCGGTCGTTGAATTCATACCATATCCCCTGCTCTTCCAACTGAGCCGCAGCGATCTTCGGAGCCTCCACATAATACGCATCACTGGCTTCTCTGTAGGCTGTACGGTAGTGAGTCATAAGATCGGCAAGGTCAGCCTCCGCCTTATCTCTGAGGAATTCGCCGTCGACAATATACGTATCAAGGAAGTCCTCACCGAAGTATTCAACTCTGTCGTCGTAGAAAGCCTTTGCCCACCTCTCACCGTCAGGAGTACCGGTAGTATACAGCGCCTCTCCGTATTTAAGGGAATCGCCCATTTTAATTATCTGTTCCAGTTTGAGTTTATTTTTGAAGTCGTTCTCATCGTCCACAAGGTAATCCTTCATAGCTCTGCCCTTGTAGATGAAGTCCTCATTGAGGCGGAACATCGGCGTAACAGCGGTAATATTGTTTCCGCTTTTCTGTAACAGATCATACAGTTCGGAGGATACTGTCTTACCGTTCCACTTGATGAAAGCGGAGTCATAAGCCATCACAGACTCAGCGGCACTGTTATTGTAAACCGCTTCTGCGTCCTCAGCGCTCTTTACACTTACTCCTGCGCCATTTTCACCCACATAGAAGTAGAGGAGCTGTGCTGCACCGATATGCTGCGGATTCTCAATGTCACCATTTTGCAGCAGGAAGCGGAATTGGATACAGCCTGAGCTGCCGGCGCTGTAGTTAGATAGATCGATCACAGAAGTCTCACGGTGATAGTGATCGTACTCCTGTTCAAAGCCTTTTATCTCAAAGCTGCCCCACTCGTCCTCCGGGAACAGCTTATAGCTGCCGGACTGCTCACCGTTTACAACAAGACGTGAGTCGTTGATATTACTGTAATTCACCGGATTGCTGGCAAAAACGGAGTAGTCATAGAACATATGGTCACCTTCATAGATACCAATATCGCCCAGATACGCATCAACGCTGAGAGTCTCACCAGCCGGACAGAAGGATCTGCATTTAAGTGCAAGTCTCATAGAAGTCATAGCAGCGCTGTCCTTTTGCCCAGCAAAGCCTATGCTTATCAGTTCCTCATCATTCACGCCGTTCATAGTCTCAAGCAAAGCGGACTTCATCACAGCAAGGTCAAAGACGTCCAGTCTGCCGTCCGCACACAGGTCAGCAGCCTTCCAGTTGACGAGCTGAGTATCCGGAACCGCCAGCAGCCATCTTTGCAGGGTGATAACATCGGATATACCGAACTCACCGTCGCCGTTGACATCGCCGGAAACATAAGCCGCTTGTTCTGCATCAGGCTTAGCCGCGGCATTAACTGAGACCGTACCGGTGCAGCACATAAGAGCAGCTATCAAAGCTGCGAAACATTTCTTTTTCATAAGATCACTCCTATCAGATCATTCTTCATAAATAAACTTATACAGATAATACTTATCATCGTCATCAAATCTTATCGCAACAGCCATGCTGTCGGAAAAACCTTGAACGAGGTAGGCCTTCGCGCTGCAATGGTACTCCATGCCATCGTAAACCCCGACCATATACGCATCGCCCAGGAAGCTGTCGATCATATCCTCGGAAACAGTGCTCCAGGTGACGGAATAGACGCAGCTGCCGTTTATCCTTGCCTGCGGATACTTATCGAGCAGCGGCAGATCTTCCCAGTTTCTCACAGACGGACCCTCAATAGGCTTCTGTGAGGCACCGGAATCAGTAGTCGGAGCAGTAGAATGATGCACAGCCATATCATCACCGCCCGGAGTCTCAGTAGTGACCTGAGCAGTAACGACCGTTTCAGTCTGAGTATCAGCAGCAGTAGTCTGCACAGCTGTCACGGTCTGAGTAACAGTATGGGTTACAGGCTGAGTTCCGGTGCGCACAGTAACAGGCGGCTGAGTTACAGGAGGGATATATAGCTGAGTCTGTCCTGCGGTGACCTGAGGGGCAGTACTCTGCGGTATAATAGCAGAAGCAGTGACACCTGTCCGGACAGTGACCGCAGCAGATGAAGTTACGGGAACAGCCGAAGTATGTGTACTTACTGCAGTGCTCACCGTATAAGGCGCAGCAGTCGTGGCAGATGTCGCAGCAGTCACAGTCGGATCGGCAATGTCCGGAGTATCGATGATGTCCGGAGTTCTGCTGATATGGCCCCACCAGCCGATACCGATAACAGCTGCAAAGCAGAAGCTGGCAAATACCGGTACAGCGCGGCTGACAATGCGGAAACGCCGCATTTTTTTCTCCTGATAGGCCTCATATCTGGAAAGTAAGCTCTGATACATTTCGTCGTCAGTCTTCATACTCAAAGCCACTCCTTTCCAGTTCAGATCTCAACGCTTTTTTAGCGTTATACAGCAGTGCCTTTATCTGATTATCGGATTTTTTCATGATAATGGCAGCTTCCGGATTACTGAATCCCTCAAAATAGCTGAGATACAGTATCTGACGGTATTCAGATTTCAGTCTGTGCATAGCCTGATGCACCATACGATTCTGTTCGGTTTTGATATAATTCTGTTCAATGCTCAATTCGTCAGCAAGGTATTCCTGTGATTCCAGCGGAACGACGCTGAGCTTCGCATAACTGCGCAGCCGCTTGGCAGTGACATTACGGCCAATAGCATACAGCCACGTTTTAAAGGAGCTTTTTCCTGCGAATTTCGGACGTTTGCACATCAGTTCCCAGAAGGTATCCTCAGTCAGTTCCTCTGCGGCGTGGATATTCTGCACGAAGCTGTTGATATACAGGAGCAGACCTGCACGGTAGGTACAGATTATCTCATGCATACCCTCATTGTCGCCCGCAAGGAAACGGCGGTAGCTACTTTCACCGTTATCCATAGCGGGAGCCTCCTCTCGGGGGATATATTTGACCCTTCACTTATTAGTACCATTTTTTGATAAAAAGTCAAAGCAAAAATAATATATTTTTATTATAACATAGTGCAGAATATAATTCAACGAAAACCAGCGGCATCGTAATAAGACAGTTATCCATATAGAAGTTTTGCCCCGAAGCATTTCATTCAAAGCGTTTCGGGGCATTGTGTATTTTGACTGCTAAGCTAAATCAGAATTTGCGGGGAGCCCCCGCTGGCAGGATTCTTCCAATGCGCCTCACAGCGCAAAGATCGAATAGGCTCTGCG
>CADBNS010000090.1 GCA_902796065.1 Ruminococcus flavefaciens | reverse complement strand
CTTTCGCATTTCAAGTTTTTCTGACGCAGATATATTTTCTTTATGTTGAGCATTGGTTGGCAAAGTTTAGTTGGGGGAGCAATATTACGTCCGGAAAATACCGGAAATATTCACGTATGATTAAGAGGTCACTATGATAAATATACTCATTATTGAAGACGACGAAAATATCGCCAAGATGATAAAAGCTACACTCTCCATAGTCGGTTATAACGGCACCTGCTGCTATGACGGAAAATCAGGCATGGAGGAGGCTCAGAAGGGCACGTATGATCTGGTGCTGCTGGACATCATGCTGCCGGAAATGAGCGGATTCGAGGTGATGGAGCATATCAGCGACTGCGGCTCACCGGTGATATTCCTTACTGCTATGCAGGATGTTGCGGACAAGGTCAAGGGACTGCGTCTGGGTGCCGAGGACTACATAGTCAAGCCCTTCGAGGCTCTGGAACTGCTGGCTCGTATCGACGTAGTGCTGCGCCGCTCCAACAAGACACAGAACATCATCACCTACGGCGATCTTTCCATCGACATAAGCAAGCACGAGATAACCCGCGCCGGAGAGTCCGTACAGCTCACGCCCAAGGAGTTCGATGTTATCGTGTACTTTTTACAGCATCAGGACATTGCCGTATCCCGTGAGCGACTGCTGTCTACCATATGGGGATTCGAGTTCGAGGGCGAAAGCCGCACTGTAGATATTCACGTTCAGCAGGTACGCCGCAAGCTGGGTCTGAAGGATAAGCTGATAACCATACCCAAGCTGGGCTACCGCCTTGAAAGTCAGGAGAACAAATGAAGCTCTGGCAGAAGATATTCCTCAGTTCTCTGGCACTCATCATTATGGCTGTAAACATCATCTCCTTCACGCTGATGAAGAACAATCACCAGCTGCTTCTGGTACGTGAGCGTTCCCATGCCATAAACGAGTATGAGTACTTCTCCGCGTCCTTCGCCAATGCCATAGTCTATGAGAGGCTCAAGCAGGGCAAGGTGGTGCTCAGTGACAACGAGATACATGATATAGCAGAAAACGTGCTGTTCAGCGATAGCGGCACCCGCTTTCCGGCTGTTATTCTCAGCAATTCCACCGCACTTATCGCTGGAAGCGGCTTCGATGATATTCTCAGCGACCCGTCTTTCTCTGCTTACCTTAAATCTGCGGATATTACCAGAAACAAGTATACCGTCCGCGTATTCCACATCAAGGATAAGCACGAAATGACGGTATGCTCCACCCTCGAGGCTGATAACAGGAGCTTCATTATCGTTACTGCAACTGATGTATCTGAGATATTTGCCGTAAAAGAACAGCAGGCGGAGTACGTCCGCAGAGTAAGCCTTATCTCTGCCGCCATCGTTTCGATGATACTCCTTGTGACTGTAATACTCCTCCTTCGACCGCTGAACAGGCTCAATTCCTACACAAAAGCTATCGCCGGCGGCAACTACAAGGTCAGGATAAGGCGCAAGGGAAGTCAGGAATTCCGCGAGCTTGCGGAGAATATGAACATAATGGCTGATGCGGTGCAGTCCCACGCGGATAAGCTGGAGAAGGTCGCAGAGGACAGACAGGCGTTCATCGCCAACCTTGCCCATGAGATGAAAACTCCGCTGACATCGGTGCTGGGATTTGCCGATCTGCTGAGGATCAAGAAGAATGTCTCCGACGAAGAGCGTGTGGAGTACGCCGGAGTGATCGTCGAGGAGACAAGCAGACTGCGCTCACTGTCCGGCAAGCTCATGGAGCTTGTAGCTCTGGGCGGTACTGAGATAGAAAAGAAGCCTGTAAGTCTGCCGCAGATGATAAAAGAGACCGAAACTGCGCTGTATCCACTGATGAAGAAGAATGAGGTCACTCTTGACAGCAGCAGCGAGGATATTACCCTCTCCGCTGATGAGGAGCTGTTTAAGTCTCTGCTGTACAACATTATAGAGAACGCCGTGAAAGCATCTCCGAAGGACAGCGTGATCGTACTGAATGCAGCCCGTAAGGACGGCGGTGTTGTAATATCCGTCGCAGACCACGGCATCGGTATGAGCAAGGAAGATGCGGCTAAGGTATTCGAGCCATTCTACATGGTGGATAAATCACGCAGCCGAAAGGCTGGCGGTGCCGGTCTCGGACTGGCGCTGTGCGTGAAGATAGCCAAGCTCCATAACGCCGTTCTTACCCTCGACAGCACTCCGAATGTGGGTACTACTGTCTATATCACTATATCCGGAGGTGAGATCTGTGAAGCATAACTTATTTTTTGCCCTGCTGCTTGCTCTGATACTCTCCGTGGGATTCTACAGCATGGACCTTGCGGACAGACTCATCGAAAGCTCAGGTCAGCAGGCTGTCTCCATCGAAAGGAACAAGGAAACCTCCCGTGCCATATATCTTTCCGAAAAGGACAGCGGATTCGATCCCATGAGTCTCATCAAGCCGTCAAACGGAGAGATCGGCTCCTATAACGCCGAATGGCGAAGTGTCGGCTCATCTATCGTTGAGGCGCTCAGCTACTACTCCGATGAAACACGCTTTGACGATCAGGACGTCCATAACCTGTTCAACGCATGGCGCATCAGCCGTAACAGCTATTTCTACATCGATAAAATGGAATACAGGAACCCTGCCGGTGAAAAGCGCTTCATAGACTGCATAATCCACCCATACAGCTACAGAGTGGTGTATATCCGCTTCTATTCGGATAAGCCGGTCTCTGCAACTCCGGAACAGATCAGCCTCGGACTGGAAACACTGGATAACTACTCCCAGAACTTCTATATGTCAGTTAACGGCAAGAGCTGTAACCTGCTGGACGATATTTACTACGATCAGGCTGTGGGTTACAACGACGGCAATGAAGCTGATGATGCAATGTTCCCGTGGTATAAGGTGTACTGTCCGGCTACCAACTACGGAGAGCTGAGAGAAGCGTTCTGCTCGAAGTACAACACCATGAAGGAGCTAATAAGCAAAAACTACAGCAATACTTCCATAGATACTCCGCTGGTGCGGTTCTGGATAAACCCGTACTATATCGAAAGTGTCCGCCTCAACGAGAACAACAAGACCGCGTTCTGCATAAACTATCTGTTCGATGAAGAGAATAAGGACCGCATCGAGGTGACATCATACTCCAGCCTCAACGGACGCATCTTCCAGAACGTGGATCTCGGCAAGCAGACCCTTATCGTTATCTATAACATCAACGATGATATGATAGAGGGCTTCTATGCTCCGCCAAGCAGTAAGTGACCCCCATACAGATCATGCCCCGCAGCTCTGCGCTTCGGGGCATTTGTATTCTATACGGCTGCATTGTCAATAAAAAAGCCATAGTATCCCTGACTTTCTCTCAGAAATACTATGGCTCAAAGCATTTTTATGAGTACAGTGCAAAAACTCCGCACCGTGAGATCAACGATTTATTCGCGGATCCATACATTCGGCTCCGCGCAGTCAGGCTTCAGCTCCATAACGGGGAGGGAAGTGATATATTCGGTGTCAAGGCACTGTACAGCCATCGCGTCCATAGCTGTGATGCCGTCGCCGGTGTTGAAGCAGTCGGCAGCCTTCTGCTGTTTTTCGTTCATCGGGTACTTTTCCTCGTTTGCGATGAACTGGAGTATGGTCAGTGCATCGGCTAATGATACCTTGTTATCGCCGTTTGCATCGCCGTAAACGACAGCAGCCTCTGTAACATAGAAGTCGCCGGTGATGATGTAGTTGGTTTCAGTATTCAGATATATAACTGCGGAGATCGTATCGCCGACAGCCATGCGCGGATGAGCAAATTCGGGATGCATAGCCGCGTCCATATCAATGCTCATAGGCTCATATCCGGAAAGAACGAAGCCTTTGCTGGATGAGCCGTACTCCATCTTTTCGATCTCTGCGTTGTCTATCTTTATGAACTTTTCCTTTGCGCCGGACTTGTTGATATATACATCGAATGAGATGTCTGTATTGTAGATGTAGTCGTAGTAATTTCTTGACTTATCGCTCTTGTACTGTATTGTACCATTGATCCATATTGTGTATTTGGTTCCTGCGGGTAGCTTGCTGAATGCTTCGTCAGAGTAGTTTATGTCACTTCCTCCAACCGGCTTTATTGTGATATGCGTAGGGTCAATGACAGCGATCTCCTTATCGAAATCATTTGTGATGTATTCGCCGGTGTGGTCGGAGTACATAACTGAGTAGCCGTGGGACACCTTTACTTTCAGACCGGTGAGGTCAAGGGTCTCACCTTCGTCGTAGATTATCTTTGTTGGGTAGCTGAGAGTCTCCTTGTATGAATCCACGCCTGTACCGCGCATGATTATCTGCTTCTCTGCGGTAGATGCGGGAACAGTTGTAGTAGTTGCAGCAGCGGTTGTAGTCTCAGGATCGGGAGTAGTGCCGTGGATGTGGTTTACAGTAGTAGTGGGCAGAGGGGCGATACCTGTAGTTGTTACGGTAGTTTCAACAGGTGTACCTTCCATAACTTCGATGACAGCATCGCTGCTGAATGCGCAGTTTTTCTCCCTTATGCCCAGAAACAGCTCGCCGGGAGCAGTAGCAGTTACATAAACTGTATCCTTGCCCTTGGTGTAGTTGTAGGTGAAGTTGTCGGAATACTTGAAGAAGTCAGCGTCAGTGCCCTTGCCGGAAGCAGGATCGATGAAGCGGATAGCCCTTGTTTCGCCAACTACCATGGGTGAGTTGTCGTATTCCAGACTTGTGACGTAGTCGATATGGGCGAATGTGGTAGTGATGGCAGTTGACGGCAGAACTGTAGCTGTAGTTGTTACAGCCGGAGCGTCAGCTGTTACTTCAATGTTCACATATGCACCGAATGCGCAGTTAGCCTCTCTTATGTACAGCTTAGCCTTTCCGGGAGCAGCTGCAGTGATATAGACAGTATCCTCACCTTCTTTGTATTCGTAGGTGATGTTGCTGGAAACCTCACTTATATCAGCCTTTTCACCCTTGCCCTTTGCAGGATCGATAAAGCGGATAGCTCTTGTTTCGCCTACTGCCATGGGTGATTTGTCATATTCCAGACTTGTGATGTAATCAATATCAGCGTGTGTGGTCGTGATGGCAGTAGTCTGCGGAGCTGGTGCTGTGGTAGTTAACGGCAGGGTGGGAGTTGGTATTTCTTCTGCGGCATTAACGGCAGGTACAGCAGGCTGTATTGTACAGATGTGCGAAACGGGGGTGATACCAGTAAATGAACTGCATATCACAGCGGCAGAAGCGAAAGCTGCCAGAGATCTTTTCAGATTCAACATAGTGATTCCTCCTTAAAAAATATAATTATATGAACTGTAAAAAGGGATAGCCGTCCCTATTTACTTATTAGTCGCACGAACTTCGGAAATTACTCACTTAAATTTTAAAAAGTTGTTAGTACATACAAACTATTTTGATTGTTCTTCGCCGGAACCGCGGTAACAGGCGCTTATCCCGTACCCGATGCCCTTGCTTTAATCATATACCATAGCGTAGCGTTTGTCAATACCGTAAAAAAGCGCCTCCGGATTATCCGGAAGCGCTGTGTATTTATACGATCATGCAAGAGCAGCCTTCAGAGCGTCAACTCTGTCTGTCTTTTCCCAAGCAACGCCCAGATCCTCGCGTCCCATATGGCCGTATGCAGCCAGACGGCGGTACTGCGGCTTTCTCAGGTCGAGCATCTTGATGATAGCAGTAGGACGAAGGTCGAATACCTTTGCAACAGCCTCAGAGAGCTTGTCCTCATCGACCTTGCCTGTGCCGAATGTATCCACAAGTATAGATACCGGCTTAGCTACGCCGATAGCGTATGCAAGCTGTACCTCGCACTTGTCAGCGAGACCTGCTGCAACGATGTTCTTAGCGATATATCTTGCAGCGTAAGCAGCACTTCTGTCAACCTTTGTCGGGTCCTTGCCGCTGAAAGCTCCGCCGCCGTGGCGTGAGTATCCGCCGTATGTATCAACGATGATCTTACGTCCTGTAAGACCGCTGTCGCCCTGAGGTCCGCCTACAACGAAGCGGCCTGTAGGATTGATGAATATTTTTGTGTTTGCGTCCATAAGCTCAGCGGGGATAACTGCGCGGATAACGGACTCTTCGATGTCCTTGCGGAGCTGCTCGAGAGTTACATCAGCGGAGTGCTGTGATGATACGACAACTGCGTCAACACGCTTTGGCTTGCCGTCAACGTACTCGATAGTTACCTGTGACTTGCCGTCGGGACGGAGATAACGGAGAGTGCCGTCCTTGCGCACCTCAGTGAGGCGGAGAGCCAGCTTGTGAGCCAGTGAAATCGGCAGCGGCATAAGCTCCGGAGTCTCATTGCAGGCGAAACCGAACATGATACCCTGATCGCCGGCACCGTTGGACATACCGTCGTTTTCGTTGTCCTGTTCTCTGTATTCGTAAGCCTCATTAACACCCATAGCGATGTCAGGTGACTGCTCATCGATAGTAGTGAGAACAGCGCAGGTGTGAGCATCGAAGCCGTACTTAGCGCGGTCGTAGCCGATGTCAGCAACGACCTGACGGGCGATCTTCGGGATGTCTACCTTAGCCTTGGTTGTGATCTCACCCATGCACATTACCATACCTGTAGTAACTACAGTTTCGCAGGCAACACGGGAAGTGGGATCCTGCTCGAGCATTGCATCGAGGACAGCATCAGAGATCTGGTCGCAGATCTTATCGGGATGTCCTTCAGTTACAGACTCAGAAGTAAAAAGAAAACTACTCATTTGAAAAAACCTCCTGGAAAAATAAAAATGCGCTCCATAATGGAGCGCATGAAAATTGAACATTGTTCATAGCTCCTCATCTTTCGGATAAATCCGCAGGATTTAGCACCTTGATTAACAGGTTGCCGGGCATCGTAGGACCTGATTCCTCCGCCGCTCTTGATAAGGTATGTGTATATTATATCTCCTCTTTCGCGCTTTGTCAATATAAATCGCGAAAAGTTTCATGAATGTAACAAAAAATTTTTTCGGAGCAGAAAAAAGCCGTACCCGAAGGTACGGCTCAGTATTTGTGCGGTTATCTGACATATGCGGAAAGACCGCTGATATTCTGGCTTTTTACCTCACCTGCCACAAGTCCGGCAACCTTGTTTGCACCGGTCTCGGTGAAGTGAGTACCGTCGGTAGAACCGGCAACTGCACCCATGAGGTGATAGAGCTTAGCCTGGTCGTAGCCTATGGAGTTGTAGTGAGCGACCATCAGTGAGTTGAGATCGATGCAGGGGATAGAGTACTTTCTTGCAAGGCTCTTGCAGGCGTTGCAGTAGGTATCGTAGCTGTTTACGAATCTGCCGCCGGAGTAAGCCTTCATACCGATAGTTGTGGTAACAAGTATGGGAGTAGCACCCTTTGACTTGGTATCATTGATGAACTGTGTCATATACCACTCGTATGTGCCCTGTGCCGGATTATCCACATTGCCGCCGACAGGAGCATATCTTTCCTGCTTGGTGTAGTCGGCATCATTGATAGCGAACTGTATCATAACGAAATCGCCCTGTTTGAGGCTGTCAGTAATGGACTGGAAGCGTCCCTGGTCGTAGAAGCTCTTGGAGCTTCTGCCTGCGATGGAGTTATTCTGAACAGTTACGTTATCGGTGAAGTAGCTGCCGAGGTAGTAGCCCCAGCCCTGCTGCGGAGCGTAGCTTTCGCGATAGGACTGAACTGTGGAGTCGCCTGCGATGTATATCACCGGCTTGTCTGAGCCGGTATTCTGCGGTTCCTGAGACGGGTCATAGGGCTCAGCCACAGGTTCATCGGTGAGGACAGCGGTGAGGTAGTCGAAGTTCGGACCGCCCTCGCTGGTCAGAGAGGCCATAGTGATGTAGTTATCGCCAGCCTTCAGCGGGAGCACTATACCGCGGTCAGCCCATGTTGTCCAGTCGCCTGTGCCGGTGAAAGGCTGTACCCAGTAGGTATTCTCATTGCCGTTAACGGTGAGCTTCATTTTTCTGTCAGTAGTAGTGCCGTTGGCAATGCGGAAGGAGACGAAGTAGTTGCCGTCCTTATTGACGTTAACGACCCAGTGTATCTTGGTATCCAGTGCATTGTCAAGGTTAACGTATCCGTCGGGACACTCAAAGCCTGAGTTGGTAGTCTCCTTGACGCCGTCCCAGTTCTGAGCGACAGCATAGATGTGCTGAGGCTCTGTCACAGGCGGCTCAGTAGCCGGCGGAGTTGTTTCCGGAACGCTGTATATCGGCTCCGGAAGAGTTATCATTCCGACATCGTGCTGCTGGATAAGAAGCGCATCACCTGCGGTAATGCCGTCGTCGTAGATGTCAGCGTTTATGAGACCCTGATCGGTCAGGGGGTATTTGTCCTCATTAGCCACAAACTGGAGGATAGCCAGTGCGTCTGCGAGGGTGATGGAGTTGTCGCAGTTGGCATCGCCGGGGAACTTCACCAGTACCTTCTCACCGACGGGAACAGGCTGTACCGTAGTGGTAACAGGCGGCTCTGTCACGGGAGGAGCAGTAGTTGCGGACTGCTGGCTGTAGTTGACCTTTTCCATTACCCATTTCTGGCAGTTGTGACCGTTTACTTCCCACTGCTGCACATTGGCACCGTTTTCAGTCTTGGCACTTATGACCTCCACCGCAGCGGCATCTCTGGAGGCTCTTGTGAGGAGGGTCACAGTACCGTCGCCGTTGTCCAGTATCCTGAAGAACTGGCTGCTGTAGGTATTATTTGTGTAAATATCGATATTTGTGCCGTTATCCCTGCTGCCGTTGTTTACGTCAAGCACGTAGGTATCTCCGCCGCCGAGGTTGGAGTACATCCAGTAGTAATCGCCCACAGCCTGCCTGAAAGTCCATGTGTTATGAGCGGAGGGGGTATCAGCTCCCCACTGCTGTACATTGGCGCCTGCCTCAGCCTTACCGTCGGCGACTTCAAGGTAGAGGCCGCTGTTGACGTTCCTGAGCATATAGCTTACGCCGCTTTCCGGAGCTATGTATACCGGTTCCGGAGCCGGTTCTGCACTGAGCAGTTCTCCCATCATCTCCGCCAGCTTCTTTGCACCCTTGGCGCTCTGGTGGAGGTCATCGTTGGAGCCGTTAGCCTGTATAGCGTAGTATGAAGCCATGGCATCGTAGCCTACAGAGAAGCCGAAGTCCTGCCACGGAGTAAACAGGTCGATGACTCTTACGTTCTGAGCTGAACCGATACTGTCGAGGGTATCGCCGAACCATCTGCCGGAGAGCTTGGGATTACGTGTCAGGTCGCCGCGGCGTCCCTGCTGCTTGACCAGAACTACCTCCATGCCCTTAGCCTTGGCGCGTTTTACCATATCAGTAACGGTAGCGCTGTACTCATCGCGGTTGGAGTAGTTGGTATCATTTATGCCGATGGCGATGATGTAGTAGTCGCCGGGTTTGCCGTAGTATTCGATAGCATCGAACTGACCGGCGTCCACGAATCCCTTGGCGTACTGTCCGCTGGCAGCCATATTGCGTATCTGGAAGGACTTATCGACGTAGCTGCCGAGGAACTGACCCCAGCCGTGCTGAGAGGTATCGGCAACATTATAATAGTTGGCAACAGTGGAGTCGCCGCAGATCCATATAGTCGGAGCCATAGTGGGGTCTTCGGAGATCTGGCTTATCTCCAGTGCACTCATGGTGAATGCGTAGCCCTCCTTGCCGGGAACAGCCTGTATATTGAGCTGACCGTCAGTTATGGGTATCTGGAAGGTCTCCTTGCAGTTGTTGCCGGTGAGGTTGATAAGCTGTAACATACCCTCAGCCCTGACGCTGGTGCGGTTGGTATTGCCGAGGGTGACAGTGACCTGATACAGACCCCGTGGCAGGTCAACGTTGAAGGTATTGTTTTTGCCTGTATCCTTGAACTGTACCGCATCGCTGAGAGCGCCGGAGCCTGACGCAGAGACATTCGCCATATTGTATGTCTGTGCGAAGCCGTAGCCTCTGCCTGCGTTATAGCCGTCTGACGCGGAAACACCGGTGTAGCCGCCGGCAGCACCGTTTCCGCCGAAGTCGAATTTCCAGTTTGCCTGTGCAGCCTGAGCTGTAACTGGTCTGAGCGGAATACCGCTTCCTGCGCCGGCAACAGCCGACAGTGAGAGCATGAGGGAAGCGAGTGCGCTCAATAGTTTTTTGGATCCCATAGTTAATTCCTCCTGAGCATTGGCGCAGTTAACAAAAATCAACTGATAAAGCACCTGCTTTTTATCTGTTTTAATTATATCATGACATTTTAATAAAGTCAATGACTGCCATGTGCAAAATAGAATCCATTTTGCATATTTTCCGTAGACAGGGGGTATGAGACTATGCAGAATAGTACACATAAGCGGTGACGATGACTATAATTATGCATATCTCTCGGCTGATACAATAAACACGCTGTATAACAGCACATTGTTTTCGTTGACTCTCGGCACATTTTAGCATAAAATATTCATATAGGACATATATATCTTTTATATAAAAACCGTCGATCCCTCCCTCTCTCACGGCGTCCTATAAAAATGAAAAAGCAGGTGTTTTTTATGACAACCGGATCCCTTCATGCCGGCCATCGAAAACGCATACGGCAGCGATACCTCGAACACGGAGCCGACAGCCTCCGTGACCATGAGT
>CADBNS010000089.1 GCA_902796065.1 Ruminococcus flavefaciens | reverse complement strand
CTTTCGCATTTCAAGTTTTTCTGACGCAGATATATTTTCTTTATGTTGAGCATTGGTTGGCAAAGTTTAGTTGGGGGAGCAATATTATCCCTGCGTCCGTCAGTTTTAAATGTACTGCTTCTGCCTTATGACTATATCGCCGTTTTTTCAAACGATGAGTGCATCGAAATTCTGGACGGGAACAATAATAGTCTGATCGGATCCGACAATGCATAGTGAACCGCGATAAACGATCAACACCTGACACGTAAATATGGAGGTCAAAATGAAAATAGAATCTATCACTTATCCCACTGACATCAGTAAATGCAATAGATATAACGACAATATCGACGTATTTGTGAAGCTCGGGAACGGAAAAGAATACTGTGTTACTGTAGCAACTATTGAATGGATCCGGAACGATATGAAGGACGGTTTTCACCCTGCCGGTACTCCGGAAATAATAGTGTCTGAACTGAGCGAAGAGATAATTGAACGCGCAGTTGCCGACTTCTGCAGTGATGATGCTTTCTGGCTGAGAGCATTCAGTATTTCATGCGGAGAAAAAATTCCAGACTGATTCACCTGTAGTATAAAAGGAGCAATAGAAATGATACATGAGGATAGTTCTGAGCAGCTATCCTTTTTTCATTCACGGAGCTTCCGCTGTGGCGCAGAATACCGCTGTTCGGGAAGAAAACAGTCCGTGGAAAACGGCTGCCGAAAATGATACAAAAATGCAGATCCGTTCTATGCAAAAAAGAGTATACCGAAAGTATATAATCGCACTTTTATTGTGAATAATGTGTAAAACTTTCAAATAGTGTTGACAGTTGTTTGTAGGTATGATACAATGAACGTAGGATACTTAATGAAAGGCAGGCGCATACAATGAACAAAAGGATGATAATTGAAGAACTCAGACAGAAGAAGGAGATCCTGCCTAACGAATTTGACGGAACGTACCGTGCGGTACGCAAGGCGCTTGAATACTACGGCAAGCTGCGCAGGATAACAGTGCTCGACATTAACGATCTGTCACTGCTGTATTTCCTGTCACTGGGCATATGGAAGCCTGAAAAAAGCGAATGGAAGCCATATATTCAGAAAAGCCATCTGCTCCACAACGACAAGCTGATGCTCGAAACAACCGTTGACAAAATATGGAGCAAGGACTCACGCAAGCAGTACAGCCACGCCGCAGAACAGACGGAGCTTACCTTCCTTACGGCTCCTCCGGCATTCAAACCATCGCCCTCCGCCGAATCGATACAGTACTTTTTCAAGCTGTGCATGAATCTTGCGACAATCGAAGCAGACAACAAACTATTCGACCTGACCCAGCAGATCATAGAGACCCACATGAAAGGCTCCGGAATGCCGGTCGCAGTACTGTCAAGGGTACTGCACTGTCTGAAGCCGTTCACTTTCCCGATACTCGGCGAGAGTGCCACAGGATCCTGCGTATTCAAGGCGCTGGGATTAGAGCCTGAAAAGATCGGTGAGCTGACTGAGTATATCCCCAACAGCCGCAGGATACTGGAGTTCCGCAGCGTCAATTTCAAATTCAAGAATATGCGAGTATTCGATGTTATGTCATGGGTGCTGGTAAACACTCCAGAGGACGAGCAGCGTCCGGAGACACCTGCAAAGAAGTTCGATGCTTCTCTGAATCAGATACTCTACGGACCTCCCGGAACCGGTAAGACCTACAACATCGTAAGGTATGCCGTGGAACTTGCGGAGGGCAGAAAGATAACTCCCGGTGAGCCGTATGAAGCCATAAAGGAGCGTTACGAAAAGTACGCATCAACGGGACAGATAAAGTTCACCACCTTCCACCAGTCGCTGAGCTACGAGGAATTCGTCGAGGGTATCCGACCGGTAGTAGTTGACAAATACGGCAACGATACCAACATCGCTCACGCCGATACCACTGTAATATACCGTCCATACAACGGCGTATTCAAGTCACTGTGCGAGAAGGCAGCGCGGAGTCCGGGAACTAATTTCGTGGCGATAATCGACGAGATAAACCGCGGTAATATTTCGCGTATTTTTGGTGAGCTCATCACCCTCATTGAGGAGTCAAAACGCGGAACGACCATAATCCTGCCCTACTCCCAGACCATGTTCACGGTACCGCCGAATCTGTATATCCTCGGCACGATGAATACTGCTGACCGCTCCATCGCGATGCTTGATATAGCGCTGCGAAGGAGATTCCGGTTCATTGAAATGATGCCGGAGCCAAAGCTGCTTGGCAAGTGCGAGGGAGTTGACCTGTGCGAGCTGCTTACAGCTCTGAATGAGCGCATAGAGTACTACTACGACCGCGAACACGCCATAGGTCACGCATACTTCATGAACAGCAGCGGCAGCATCGACAGTATAGACGAGCTGAGAGAGGTATTCTCCACGAAGATAATCCCGCTTTTGCAGGAGTATTTCTTTGACGACTACGAAAGGATACGTCTGATACTCAACGACGACAATACGTTCATACAGTGTATCAAACCGAAGTACATAAAGCAGTTTGACTCCGGACAGAAGCTGTACCGCATCGGTGACCCGATGAACTGGAAAAAGGAGCATTTCATAAACATATACCAGTGATGATCCAGACGAACGGAGAGAATTATGTACACCAGACAATTTTCCATAAATACCAATGAATGGATAGCAGTATCGGCGTCCAGAAACAGGGAGCTGTCGGAGATACTTGGCAGATTGGCAGAGCTCACCACAGCTGACGGCAGCGATGTGCTGACGGTGAGTGTGAAAAAGGGCGTCCGGTACTTCATGGCAGGGAAATACTGCGGATTTGTCTGCTTTGCAGATGGTACTCTTGTGGAGATACTTCCACGCACCAAAGGCGGAAAAGTAAACGCGCGCATTGCGCTGTGCGAAGACTTCTGTCAGCGCTGCGGACACAAATTCAGTCCATCTGACCTCCACGATGACATGAACTTCATGGAGTACTTCATATCGGTATTCGCAGCGGAGACGATGAAGATAATCAAGAGCGGAGTACTGTCAGCATACACCAGCCGCGAAGAGAATATGACCTCAGTGCAGGGAACGATAATGTTCGCGGAGAATATCCGCCGCAATCTCACTCACAAGGAGCGCCTGTACGTGCGCCATGATGTATTCACATCGGACCGCGCAGAAAACCGCATAATCAAGGCAGCTGCGATGATGTTCAACAAGCTCACCGCCAATGGTCGCAGCTCCCAGCTGTTGAAGGAGGCGCTGTCGTATCTTGATGAAGTGAAGGTCCCCCGCAACATCAAGGCTGAGTTCAGCCAGTGCATAAACACGCGGAATACCAGAAAATACAGCACCGTACTGAGCATTTGCAGAATGCTGTTTGACGAAAAAGAGGGCAGCTGCCTGACAGAAAAAAACATCGCCTGCGCACAGTTCTACAGACTGCCGGCACAGGCGGAGAAATAACCTCAGGGAGTTGCTTCCTGCGCTTTCGATTCAGACGGTTATCTCGATGATATTCCCCTCAACAGCCACAATGCAGCTTTCATAGTAACCGTCACCGGTAGTCCGCGGACCGCTCCTGACGGAATATCCGGCAGTCCTCAGCCGTTGGGTGAGCTCATCGACTTTCTCACGGCTGCCTGTACTGAACGCGATATGAGCATAGCCGGTATGCTCAGCCGACTTATCGGCATCGGTCACGGCAGGCTTGTTCATCAGCTCCAGTCTTGCGCCGTCATCGAAGCTGATGAAGAAGGAGCGAAAACCGGTAGTTTTATTATGGTAGCCGCTGTTGGAAACGCCGCCGAGGAACTCCACGAAGAAGTCTCTTGCAGCCTCCAGATCATTCACATACATAGCCATATGTTCAATACGCATAGCCGCACCTCATTTCTTTATCGGGTGGCGAATAACAGTTTTCCACTTCTCGGGAAGCGATTTCCGCGGGTCTGAGAGGTAGATCTCATGATGCAGACGGTCATTGCTGAAGTCATTCTGAAAGCCGTTTTCAGTGATAAACTTATCCATCAGCTCAACCGTTGCCGGCTCGTCATCGTATGAGCCATTGTGCATTATCTGAACGCAAAGACCCTCATTTATGGTAAGGAACTCTGCCGCTGAGCAGTCCAGCTTTTTCTTCTTTGAAGCAGTTTCGACAGCCCATGTGAAGTCCTTTTCCGTGACAAAATCAGGAAGCCTGATAACGGAGATCCACCTCAGCTGAGACTTGTCAGCGTAGTCGAAAGCACCGCCATTTTCGCTCCGCCAGAAGCCCTCCAGCGGCGGTACGACGTACTCGAAAAAGCCATTGATCTTATAATCGGTCTTGTAGCTCATTTTCAGCGTATACGCCACAGCATACAGCACTTCTATTGCTCGTTTGTATTCGCCGGTCTCATCATTCGGGTCGCCTTTTCCGCGGACGGCGATGTAGTTCATAGCCGGTATCTCAACGATCTGCGGCTTATTTTTCGGCATATAGTATTCCTTGAATTCCTTCTTGAAATCAAATGGCATAGTTATCCTCCTGTAATTCAGAACCTGTCCACATAGGGTGAATGTACGGATTTTCAGGCAAAATTTGACGAAAAGACGTGCATGAATCCCTATGTGGACAGGT
>CADBNS010000088.1 GCA_902796065.1 Ruminococcus flavefaciens | reverse complement strand
GCCTTAAAAATCCTTGAAGGGCGACAGCCCGTCGGCGGATTTTTGCCTTGTCACCGACAAAATTATGCCTGAAAATCCGTACATTCAACCTATGTGGACAGGTTCTTATTTCAGGAATCCGTTGATTATCTGCTCCTCTGCCTCGGCTTCGGTCAGTCCCAGTGTCATCAGCTTTATCAGCTGATCTCCTGCGATCTTGCCTATGGCTGCTTCGTGGAACAGGTCTGCGTCTACGTCGTTCGCTTCCAGTGAGGGTACTGCCAGTATGCGTCCGCTGTCCATGATGATCGAGTCACACTCTGTATGTCCGTTGCAGGGAGCATTTCCGGTTATGCAGGCGTCAAACTTCTGGTAGCTCGTGTCACGCGCTACGCTTCGTGATACTACGTCCGCACTGGAGCCCTCTTCGTTCAGCGATACCTTGTAGATACTGTATGCTACCTGCTCGCCGTGAGTCATCAGTCGCTCGCGTACTGTCAGCTTCGCGTCCTTTTTCAGCTCTGCAATAGTGGTGCGGTTGGTGGAGTCAACTCCCTTTATCTGCACCATCTCCATGTCCATTGAGCTGCCCTCTTCAAGATATGCCTCCGTCACAGGATTGAGTATGCGCTTGCCGTTTCCGTCACCGGAGCCGTAGTGTTTCTCAACATAGCGCACCTGTGAGTTCTTTCCTACGAAGAATCTGTGGATCCCGTCGTGCTGGGAATCCTGATTTCCACAGTTGTCTATGCCGCAGCCCGCTACTATAAGTACGTCACAATCCTCACCTACGTAGAAATCATTGTATACCGTCTCTTTCAGTCCGCTTTCACTGAGGACTACAGGTATGTGCAGGCTCTCATTCTTTGTGCCGTCCTTTATGCGTATATCTATTCCGCTTACGTCCGTCTTGGACTGTATATCTATGTTCGCTGTGGTATTCCTTCCGATGGATTCACCGTTGGCACGAAGATTGTAGGCTCCCTCCGGTACGCCGTGTAGATCAGCTACCTCCCGGAACAGCCGCTTCTGTACTGCATCTATCTCGTTCATTTTACTGCTCCTCCTTACTGTATCTTTATGCACGGATTTATCGCATAGTCCTTGCCGGTTATCTCCGGAAGTATCTCGTCCTTTGTGCCATGTTTCGTTACCCTTCCGTCTGCAAGTACGATTATCTCGTCAGCTATGTTCAGTATTCGTTCCTGGTGGGAGATGACTATTATCGTGCGCTGCTTTTCAGACTTGCGCATCTGCTCGAATATGCGGATAAGATTGTTGAAGCTCCACAGGTCGATGCCCGCTTCCGGTTCGTCAAATAATGCCAGCTTTACGTCACGGGCAAGTACTGTGGCTATCTCTATTCGTTTCAGCTCTCCGCCGGATAATGATGCGTTTACCTCTCTGTTGATGTAGTCCTTTGCACAAAGTCCTACCTCCGACAGATATTCGCAGGCTTCTGATACCGACAGGCTCTTTCCGGACGCGATGCGCAGAAGGTCGTGTACTGTGATACCCTTGAACCTTACCGGCTGCTGGAATGCAAAGCCTATTCCCATTCGCGCTCTGTCGGTTATGCTCTTTTCTGATATGTCTTCGCCGTCAAATAGTATCTGTCCCGCTGTGTTCTTCTCTATTCCTGCAATGACCTTCGCAAGTGTGGACTTTCCTCCGCCGTTGGGTCCGGTTATTACAACAAATCTATTATCAGCTATACTGAGGTCAAGATCACGTATTATCTCTACGGTCTTTCCCTCTGCTTCTGCACTGAATGATACGTTTTTCAGTTCAAGCATCGATCATGCTCCTTTCACAATCCATGTTTATTTATTGTTAATGATGTGTGTTTTTATTTTCAATAGGAAAATGACCTTTTGTTCATTTCCACTGCTGTTTCTTATTATAATACATACCTTCACAAATGTCAAGGTTTGTAACATCAGTATTACCTCTTTGCAATAGTTTTGAATTATAGCCCATGATAATGTTTACGTATTGGACATTTACCTATCGGTATGGTATGATATGAACATAGCTTAAACAAGGAGTGATTTTCCATGAACGTCTTTACAGCGTTTCGGCTGCGAATGCGATGTTTGTAAGATCTATATATTGCTCCCCCAACTAAACTTAGCCAACCAATGCTCAACATAAAGAAAATATATCTGCGTCAGAAAAACTTGAAATGCGAAAG
>CADBNS010000087.1 GCA_902796065.1 Ruminococcus flavefaciens | reverse complement strand
GCTGCACCGTTGAGGCAGATAACTCCGCTTCCGCGCTGACCTGCGATAACATAGGTCTCTATGCGGCTTCCGCTGTTGACATTCACCACATGGACACGCTCATACTCCACAAGTCCGGCAGCCTCCATGAGCTGCTCATCTATAGTTATGCTTCCCACGTAATCAAGCTCCGCCTGAGTTATAACAGCACGGTGTATCTTGCTTTTCAGCATTGAAATATACATCGCCGCACCTCCTCATACGTCCTCAGTGAAGAAGTTGTCGATAAGTCTTGTTTTGCCGATATATACGGCTATAGCACACAGTGCAGGACGGTCGATAGTGGGTATCTGCTGCATAGTTGCGGCGTCCACCAGCTTCACGTAGTCGATACGTGCAAGGGGTTCAGCTTCGATGAGTGCCTTCATAGCTCCGGTAACAGCCGCACTGTCCTTCTCACCGCCGCGTACAAGCTCCATACCGCGGAATATAGCCTTTGACAGCACCAGAGCAGCCTTGCGCTCCTCCGGACTGAGGTATGTATTTCTTGAGCTCTTTGCCAGTCCGTCAGCCTCGCGGACTATCGGGCAGCCCACCAGTTCAATATCCATATTCAGGTCATCTACCATGTGACGGATAACTGCCAGCTGCTGAGCGTCCTTCTTGCCGAAGTAAGCGCGGTCAGGCTGAACGATATTGAACAGCTTGCTGACAACTGTGCATACTCCGCGGAAGTGTACGGGTCTGCTGAGACCGCAGAGCTCCTCAGTGAGCACGGTCATATCCACGAATGAGGAGAAACCATCGTGGTACATCTCCTCCGGCTCGGGAGCGAAGATAAGGTCGCCGCCGTGAGCCTCCACCAGAGCTGCATCGCGCTCCATATCGCGTGGATAGCTGTCGAGGTCCTCAGTGGGACCAAACTGCATGGGATTCACAAAATCGGACACCACTGTCCTGTCGTTATCCCTGTGTGATGCATCGATAAGGCTTGCGTGACCCTCGTGGAGATAGCCCATTGTGGGGACCAGTCCAACTGTAAGGCCCTGAGCCTTCCACTCCTTTACCTGTCTGCGTACTTCTTCTATAGTTTTCACTGTTTTCATTTCAGGCTTCCTCCTTCATAAGCTGCTCGATAACTTCATCGTCGATACTGTAGGTATGCTCCTGTGCAGGGAATTCTCCCGACTGCACCTCGTTTATATAATCCGTAATGCCCTTGCGCATCAGCTCACCGGCTTCTGCAAAGCGCTTCACGAACTTAGGGGTATGACCCGTGGTAAGTCCCAGCATATCCTGATATACCAGCACCTGACCGTCACAGCCGTTACCTGCACCGATACCGATAGTAGGTATGGTCAGTTTTGACGTAATTATCTCAGCAAGTCTGGCGGGGATACCCTCCAGTACGACTGCACAGGCGCCGGCTTCCTGTATCCTCAGTGCATCATCAATGAGCCTGCGGGCATTTTCGCAGCTCTTGCCCTGCACCTTGAATCCGCCGAACACATTGACCGACTGCGGAGTAAGTCCCAGATGAGCCACAACAGGCATGGAAGCGCTGACTATTGCGCGTATCTGCTCGCATACCTCTGCGCCGCCCTCCAGCTTGACAGCGTTAGCGCCGCCCTCCTTGACAAGTCGTCCGGCATTTCTTACCGCGTCCTGTACGCCTGTCTGATAGGAGAGGAAGGGCATATCAGCAACTACGAAGGCATTCACAGCGCCCCGTGATACGGCTGCGGTATGGTGCACCATATCGTCCATAGTTACCGGCAGGGTATTCTCATAGCCCAGCATCACCATTCCCAGCGAATCGCCGATGAGTATGGAATTAACTCCGCACTCGTCCATGATCTTCGCTGTTGTGTAGTCGTAAGCAGTAAGCATCGTTATCTTCTCACCTGATTGCTTCTGCTTCATGAGTGTTGAAACAGTGTTTTTCATATTCAATTTTGCTCCTTATGGAAATGTTACCTTTCCGAAGTACATCGGATAAGATACACGACTATTATAACTCGGCATTTCTGCAATTTCAACCATTGACATCACTTTTTTTATCTGATATAATATTTGAATCAAAAGGAGGTAATGTTATGAATGCACTTATAATCAATTGCAGTCCTGTACGCAGCGGAGCAACTGCGGAGATTGTCAGGATAGTCGCAGAGCAGCTTTCTCCGCGGTTCACCACAAGGAGCATATGCATCGATGACTACAGCTTCGGATACTGCAAGGGCTGCCGCTCCTGCCACAGCAGCGCGGAATGCATACAGAATGACGATATACCGGTCATTATGAGCGAATACGAATGGGCAGACGTAATAGTATCGGTCTCTCCGTCATACTGGGCGGATATTCCGGGACAGTTCAAGGCTTTCATTGACAGGTGCACTCCGTGGTGCAACACCCATGAGCCTCACGCATCGGTAAGTGCCGGCAAAAAAGGCTATGCCATTGCCCTGCGGACGGGTCCGGGAATGAAGGAATGCGAAAGGATAATCCAGAGCATTGAGCATTTCTGCGGACACCTTGAGATCGAATGCTGCGGCAGCCTCGGACTTTGCTTAGTGGAGTGCAAAGCCGATGTTGCACCGCATATGGACGAAATAGCAGGATTCTGCAACAGCATACACTCATGAAAAAGCTCCCCGCAACAGTATTGCTCCCCTAACTAAACTTCGCCTTTCTGGCAAAGTTTAATTGGGGGAGCAATAGTACTCTTATAGCTGCTTTATCAGTCCCATTATGGCGGCCGATGAGAAATACGGCTCGGTATAGAATGCGTCGCACAATGCTTCGATATTATCGGTGGAGTACTCTATCTCCTTGGAGTAGTTCTTTGCAGTCCACGCGCACTGATCTGCGGAAAGCGTACCCTCACTCTCCGCCTGACAGCGCCATATCCAGCCGATAAGCCATACACTTACTGCGGCAAGCTTCACGCGGGAGAGTATCTCCTCATCGAAAGTGCCCTTCATGAAGTAGCGGTAAATGAAATATACCGCTATACGCCGCAGGTACAGCTCTTGTGTTTCCGTCAGCTGCGGCAGTTCATCGCCCATATCCGCACAGCTGCGCAGGAAAGGTATCCAGTTTTCGTCGATGGGTTCAAGGGTGGAGAAATAGCCGAATACCGCAGAAATATCGGGAGCAGCAGCGTCAGTGGTCTGTTTCAGCTGAGGGAGAGAGTAGTCGCCGTTATCCATGCGCATCTGGAGCTCCTCAGCGAAGTCCAGCGCAGCACACAGGCTTCCGCGCAGGTCGCCGCAGCTCAGCTGCTCCATGATCATGCTCCGCGCAGACAGCAGCAGCTCATACAGCTCCTCATCGTAGTCCGCATCGGTATCCTCATCGGGTATCTCGGTCTCAGTCAGTGCGGTATCGGACAGGAGTATCAGCCGTGCAGCCTCTTCGCAGCACATACCTACTCCGCCCTCCTTCACTCCGCTGAACCACTCGTAGTAGCGCGGATGGTCGGTGCATATCTGGCACAGGTTCTCCTCGCCCAGCTCAATGAATATATCGCACAGTCCGCGGTCATTGAGAAAGGGACAGCGCTCGCTGCCGGTAAGCACGAAGCTGCCTCCGGAGATGCTGTCCCTTAATCTTTCACCGAATTCTCCGCCTACGCCGGCATAGTAGCCGGCAGTATCGCTGTCAATATCGATCTCCCAGCCGATGCAGCAGCTATCGCGGCATTTATCGGCTATACAGCGGAAACTGCGGTAATACTCCGGAATACGGTATATCACTAATCGTCTTCCTGGAGATCCTTAGCAAGGAATACCATTTTCGGGCGATGTCTGAATCCGTTCTTGAGATAGAACATTTCGCTTGGGTACTCGCGCTCTGTATTGAGCACGATGTCAACGAAGCCCATTTCCCACAGGTCGTCAGCCATGAATTTCAGCAGAGAGCTGCCGATACCGGTACGCTGTACCGGCGGAGAAACGAACAGTTCATCGATAAAGAACTCAACTCCGTGAAGATAGGTACATCTGCGTCCGAACGCTGCGCCGATGATCTTATCGTCCTCAACGTACACATAACCCATTGAAAGCGGACTGCACATAAGCTCCTGGATCCTTGCACCTGCAAGGTCAACGCTCCAGTTCTCTCTCCACGGCTCGCCGCTGAATGCTTCTTTAAGTACTACCGCACACGCCTGGCAATCTTCATCCTTATATCTTCTTATCTGTCTCATAATGTACCTCCTTTGAGTGTATATATTATTACTGCCTGCTGAATGGTCAGCAGGTATTTTTTAGCGTCATATCCTGCGAAGTATCCTGAGTCTATAACGTCCACAGAGACCTCTTCTCCGCGGAAGAACGGCGGACAGGGCACAAGCAGAGCCCCTTCGTTTGCCATATCCATTACAGCCTTTGTTACCTGACAGTTCCTGAAATCAGCAAGGCACTTCTCCGGCAGGGAATCAGTACAAACTATATCCCTTCCGCAGACGGCTTCGCTTATGCTATAGTATACGGGAACTCCCTCCATCTCGTATCCCCTGCCGCAGCACTGAACAAGGTCCAGACCCATGAGATCAGCGGCTTCCTTCCAGGCAAGTCCGATATTACCGCATATTCCGCAGAACAGGTACTTGTCCTTAGTGAAGTCGGCACGTCTTTTGGAAAGGGTATACATATCAGAGAGTATCTCGCACGGGTGATTTATGTCCGTCATGGCGTTTATCACCGGAAACGGTGAATGCTCCGCCATTTTTTCCAGTACGCCAATATCCTTATGTCTTACAATAACTGCATCTGCCCAGTTGCCAAGATAGCCGCACACATCGCGCAGGTCCTCTTTTTTGTCGAGGGTCTCCGTGGGGAAGAGGATAGTCTGTCCGCCGAGGAGATACACTCCCTTTTCAAAGGAGACACGGGTGCGTATGCTTGATGCCGGAAAGAACATGACCACGGTCTTTCTGCTGAGGAAGCCGCGGTATTCTCCGTTTTCCAGTCCGTCAGCGATAGTGAAGATATTCCGCACATCGTTCCGGGTGAGATCAGTGAGTCTGAGAAAGTCCATCGCATCATCTACCTTGTTATCATTTTAGTGAAACCTGCACCGCTCTGCTTATTGGGGTGCTGAGTATAGCCGCAGCTGATGTAGAAGCCTTCCTTTTCCCTTGCGCTGACCAGCTGGAAACGTGCAGTCCAGCCCTCCTTCAGCTGAGAGCGGATATAGTTCTCCACATGGCTCAGCAGAGTTCTGCCGGTGCCGAGGCGCTGGTATTCCGGAAGCACGATGAGGTCCTTCAGGAAAAACGCCATACTTCCGTCGCCAAGGAGCCTTGCCATAGCGATAACTCTTTCGCCGTCGGTCACAGAAAAGGTAGCGAAGCTGTTTTTCAGTGCAGCCTCTACCTGTTCACGGTCCGGCTCGCCCCAGCCTACTCTAACATACAGGTCGATGAAGTCGTCGGCTGTGAGCTTATTGTCGTGTATACAGTGCTTCATATATGCTCCTTAATGTATCTTGTGAAGACAGTTCTTACAGCTTATACTGCATGAAATTGCCGTTTTTTACGAATCCGAAGCTGGTATACAACAGAACGCCCATATCTGAGGCGGTTATCTGCACAGTGCCGCAGCCGCGGACTCTCGCCTCGTCCACCACTCGGGACAGCAGTTCTCTGGCAATTCCCATTCTGCGGTATCCGCTGTCGGTGAACATACTTGAAAGCAGACCTATCCTTCCTGTCGGACAGCCGAAATACGGCGGTTTTTCAACGATGGACATACCGCTCGTAGCGATTATCCTGCCGTTGTCCTCAGCTATCCATGAAATGAATGTATCATCAGCCATATGGCGTGAGTAGTAGTCACGCAGAGCCGGTGTGAGGTCAATATCCTCCTTTGCGCCCTCCTCACGAAGCTGAGCTATACGCATAGCGATAAAGGTATCAAGGTCATCGGGCACAAGCCGGCGGTAAATGATATTCATAACAGATCTCCATAAAAGTTTAAGTCTCCCCATAAAATGAGGCTAATAATATTATAACCTATCCCGATTCATTTTTCAATAGTTTTGTTGATAATTTTTGATTGAGGTCATGTGTTTTTATATAAATCCACAACAATCACACCTGAAATCATGTGCTATACCACTAAAAACACAATACATTCTATCAAATCACGATATAAAAAAACACCTCAGCATAAGAAAGATACTCATATAGAAGTTTTAAGCCATAGTATTTCTGATTTACAGTCAGAAGTACTATGGCGTTTTTATTGACAATGC
>CADBNS010000086.1 GCA_902796065.1 Ruminococcus flavefaciens | reverse complement strand
TGACGAAAAATCTCACGGCGCATCTTCAGCACAATCTTTGTGCGGTATTGCCTTAAAAATCCTTGAAGGGCGACAGCCCGTCGGCGGCTTTTTGCCTTGCCACCGATCAAATTATGCCTGAAAATCCGTACATTCACCCTATGTGGACAGGTTCTAAGCCCCGAAGTACTCACTGTGTGAGTGCTCCGGGGTTTTTGCTGTATGCAGATAATAAAACACAAGCCCCGATGTTTTACACCGGAGCCTGTGCTGCTGGAATACGATATAATGAATGGAGGTATCTCTTTATACTGCCCTCTGGGTATCACGCTGCTGGATCACAAATGCGTCCATAGCTGTAAGTCCGTCACCGGTCGCAAATACATCTGCGTTGAACTCTCCCTCTGCTGTGATGGGGTATTTCTGGCTGTTTGCTGTGTTCTGAAGCACAAGCAGCGCATCTGCAAGGCTTGTTGAACTGTCACAGTTGGCATCGCCTGTCCTGAGTACGGAGAGATCGATACCGCTCATGTATTTCGCTGCTGTATTTACGGACCCGCCGATTGCTGTGTCACCTGTGGGAGTTATGAAGAAATCAAAATCATAGCTGTTTCTTTCTGCGTTGAACTTGTTCAGTTCTTTCGTCAGCAATGCTTCGTAGTCGATTCCCGGATGAGAGTGCATATAGTACTCGCAAGCCTCTGTGAACGCTTCCTCTGTATCGTAGAGAGTGTCAAGTTCGTTGAGAATATACATCATCATGCATTCAGTTTCAAGCTTGTCACTGCTGATGCCGTTTTCGTTGAAGTCGAAGTTTGTGTTGTAGTTCTCACGTATATCTTCCGGTACCTTGATCTTTACACGCAGTTCAGGATAGTTCCGTATAAGCTCTGCCGTGTCGCTGTCATCAAAGGGACTGATACTTTCACAGCTGAGGTTGTAGAGTATGCTGTAGTCTGCAACAGTGATGATGCCGTTCATGTCCAGATCAGGTGCAGGGATAACTCCTGTCTTTACGTTCTTGTAGTATGTGGGGAATGTCTCTTCGACGTCCTTCTGACCAAACTGGTAACGCTTCTCATCTTCCTCTGTGGGTGAATATCCGTCCTTGACCCCGGGTCCGAATTTCGATGCGAAGTCCAGATAGTAGGTGTACCTTCCGAAGAACGGATCATTGTATGAGTTTACGCGGTATGCCGTCTGGTTGATGCTTCTGTATTCGTAGTCCGTACAATGATATTTGAATGAATCATCATATGTGTAATAGTCGGGATCAAAATACTTCTTGTCGATCACATTGTTTGTAAGGTAATACTTTATCAGGTATTCAAGCTGTGTACCCTCATGGTAGTATGTATCAAGATACTTTGTTGCGGCTTCAAAGTATGCGCAGGCTTTGTTGAATTCGCTTTCAGTGATCTTGTATGGCTTGTGGAATAAGCCATAGTCTATATCGGGATCAGAGTAGGCTATGTCATATCTATCGCTGTACTGTTTGTAGTTGTGATAGGTCGGATCAGGCTCGGCAGCAGGATCCTTCGCATAGTAATCAGTGAAAACATTTGCTCTGAAGCTCATGAGGAGAAGTATGTCATCAAAATCAAATCTGCCGTCGGAGTTGATGTCCATGTCAAGCTCTTCCTTCTCTATCATGTCGCTTACCAGCTTGTATGAGCTTCCGGTCTCATACAGTCCGTAACGTACAAAGGTATCGATGAAGGACGATACTGTGTCCTCTGAGGTGTCAAAACCCTCCGGACAGTTGGCGGTGTAGAATGTGGGATCAAGACAGCTTACGTCAAAATCATTGTATGTGAAGTAATACGCATCAAGGTCGAAGGTACCGATGGAGCGAAGTCCCTCCTCTGTTTCTACCGATATTGCTCTGTATTTCTCCATAACTTCATCAGGCAATGCCTTCGCACCTTCCTCAGATACGTGCTTGCACTGTGCAACGTAGAATGCATACATATCGATAATATCTGTTTTTCCGTCAGAATCAAGGTCAAGGTCGATATTGTATTCCTCTATGAATGCCTTTACATTCTGAGCTTCGTCAAGCAGAGCGTTTGCAGGCTTATACGGCTCTGCAGCTGCACTCAGCGTCGGCAGGTTTGTAAGCGTGAGGAGTGCTGTTGACATTGCAAAAAACTTTTTCATAACGATTCTCCCTTCGTTTTCGTAGTCATAACGAGGTATGGTTCCGGTATTGCCGGCTGACGGCACGGTGGCTGCCGTGAAGCTGACTGATACCGCGGTGTTTACTGTTGTCTGTGGTGGCGGGGCGTACTGCGTGACCGCAGACGTTACAGCTGGTACAGGCTGTGTGCCTGTTGCTGATGCCGCCGGAGCTGTTGTGCCCGGAATGGCTGATGCCGCCGGCTGTCCGGTAGTCGGAGCCGCTGTCGTCTCAGTTACCACGCTGTTTTCTATCGGGGGAGGGGCTTTCAGATCTGTTCCTCCGCGGAAAAGTCCCCATCCCGATGCTCCGGCTGCAAGAAGCAGTACCGCAGCTGATGCTGCAAAGGAATAATATCTGTGTATCACGGGCTTGTGCTGCTGATTCCCTGCTTCTTCAATCAGGTCATCGTCTATATTGTTTATGCCCCTGTATAGCTTCATGTCACTCATCCAGATATCCCTCCTTCTGCAAGTATGTTCTCAGTTTTTTTCTCACTCTGAAAAGGTATGTAGCTACTGTTTTTTCGTTCATGCCGTAAAGCTCTGCTATCTCATCCAGTGTATCGGAGTACCAGTATCGCCTTACGAATACCTTCCTGTACTTTTCAGGCTGGGTCCTCAGAAAAACGCTTATCGCCTTTCCAAGCTGTTCGTCCGTTACATTATCTTCTATACTTCTTCCGTCCGGAATGCATTCTGCCAGTTCGTCCAGCGAAACCGTAAGGTCTGCATTACGTTTTTCGGCTGTATTGTACTTTATTCTGTTGATAGCGCAGTTTTTCACAAGTCTGCACAGGTAGACTTTCAGGTTCGATGGCCTGTTCGGGGGAATCGATCTCCATACGTCCATGTATGCAGAATTCACGCATTCCTCCTGATCCTCCTTCTGGGTGAGGAGATGGCGGGCGATATACCAGCACAGCTTGTCATAGCGCAGTTTCAGCTCAGAAACAGCCTGTTCGTTCCTTTGCCATAGCAATTCGATTATTGACGCGTCATCCAATGATCCAACCTCCTTTCATGAGGTCCTCTGTTTAATAAGACAACTTCCCTTCGCTTACATTTCACTTTTTATGAAAAATTTTTTCTGCATTTTTATTTTATCACATCCGGACCGTTTTTACAAGGTCTGTACGGATTGCAAAGCGATCGGTCAGTCCGGAATTTTGTACCATGACACCTATTTTCCGTTGAAAGTTTCGTAATGAGCAGCAGTACATTTCATTCAGCATCTTGACAGTGTAAAGATGATAGTGTATAATAATCCTGATACCGCAAAGTTCGGAGATGATGTAAATGAAATGTAATAAGAAAGTCAGGCGGAAACTCATGATCGCTGTTATCATTGTTATCACTTTTTTGACACTGCTTTTTGCCGTATGGGTCATTATAAGTCCGGGAACTATAAGAAAATACAAAGGCGAAAACTGTCTTTCTGAAAAAATTGTAATGGATATTAACGGTGCACCAAATGGTTTTTTCATCAACAGCCTTGATACCGATAATCCCGTTCTTTTGCTGGTTTCAAGCGGACCGGGTACAGACGATTATGTGTTTACTGATAAATATAAGACTATGAGGATCGAGGAAGATTTCACAGTTGTTTATTGGGATTACAGATCAATGGGGATCGCTTATGACAAAAATTATGATACAGAACAGATCACGCTCGATAATCTTTTGAATGATACTCATGAAGTGACGGAGTATCTCAAAAAACGTTTCTCAAATGAAAAAATCTATATCATGGGTTTTTCCGGCGGCTCACATATTGCACTCAAAGCAGCACAGCAGTATCCGGAAGATTATTATGCCTACATCGGTATGGCGCAAGTTGTAACAGATTCGGATGAACGTACTAAGCTGATGTATGATTATATGATGGAGGTGTTCGCTGAGCGTGATGATATGGCTTCACTGAAAAAGCTGGAGAAATACGTGGAGATAACTGGCAATAACGTTAAAATGACAGCTGATTGGGCTGATTTCGTTTATCTGCTTCATAAGGCTGGCGGAGGTACGATAAAAGATGAATCGGAATTTGAAGGCATCGTGCTGCCGATCTTCTTCTGCAAATGCTATACTGTCAGTGAGAAAATAAACTATGTCAAAGCCATGAAAATGTACCGCAAAACGCCCTTGAATGCTGAGCTTGCCGGCTTTGACTACAGAAATAATATACCGTCACTGGATATTCCTGCCTTTTTTATCAGCGGCGAGTCTGATTACAACTGTCCGTGGAAGCTGGTGAGGGATTATGAGATAATGCTGGACGCACCAGACAAAGGTTTTTATCTGATACCCGATGCGGCTCATAGTCCGCTGTGGGAGAATCCCGATAAGGTCTGTGAAATATTCAGACGTATAAAGGAGAAAATACAGAATGAGTGACAATTATCATCATGGCAATCTCAGAAAAGCATTGATAGATGCCGGAATAAGGATCATAAATGAGAGCGGAGAAGCAAATCTTTCACTGCGTAAAGCTGCAGCAATCTGCAAGGTTTCTCATTCCGCTCCTTATGCACATTTTAAGGATAAAAATGAGCTTATCGAAGCAATTAAAGCGACTGTTACCGAACAGTTTATGGAAGAACTGTCTGCCGCAGTAAATGCTTCATCCGATGCTGAAAGTGCACTGGTCAACATGGGCAGGCATTATGTGGCTTTCTTTGTCCGCAGACCTGACTATTTCAGGTTCATGTTCGGAAGCCTGAATATTACTGCACATATCCGTTTAGATAAGAATTATGAAAATGATTACCCGCCTTTTACTCTTCTTAAAGAAACATATCTTGAATATCTTGCTGAAAAACACCTTGATAAAAGTGTGGAGGAAAAGGAGACAGAGCTGCTCAGATTATGGGCTTCTGCTCACGGGTTAGCTTCTATTGCCTGTATGTCAGGAGTAGAAACTTCCTTTGAATGGGAGGACAGAATATTCAGTGATTTATTACTCAGATAAATGTGGGATTGCCGCTGCGTGATATTTATTCGCTGCCCGGGGGTCATGGTACAAAAGTCCCCACGCAAATAGGCGTTCTCCTATAACAGAAGAACGCCGTTCATTGCTGATATGAAGGGGAGTACCGGCTTAGGCAGTTATCCCCGTTATCCTTCGGTTGGTGCTTCGTAAAAGAACAGCCCCTCAGAGACGGTGAGCTCCGCAAGAAGCTCCTTCGCCCTGCCGCTGACATTGTAGACGGTCATATACAGGTCATCTCTGTTGACAGTCAGCATTGCCTCGCATTCCGTCAGCACTATATTTATATATCCGCTCTCTCCACGGAAACACTTCTCCAACAGCACAGTCAGTTCCGCGGTCTGCGGGTTTTCAATCACCCTGTCCTCTGATTCCACAGTATAGTCGAAGTAGCAGTATAGCTTCAGTATGACAGCTGTCAGCTTTCGGTCAAACTCTGACCTGTTTCGCTGAAAGTACCTCTCCACATCAAAATACCTGTTATCTGCCTTCTGCGGAACTGTTTCCGGAAATATATCTACCAGATACGCTTTCTTCTCCATTATTCTTTCGGTTATATCCATTGCTGTGCTCCTTTGCGGGTCAGTATCAGTTGTCAGGATACATTTTATCCTGATGCATGAGAATTATATTTTGTGATATAAAGTCAACAGATAACATTTGCCCTTATCTACAGGCATATCTTTATTATTAGTCTGCTTCCGGAAAGCTCTGCTGTGATAGTGCCGTTCATCTGTTCAATAAAGGTACGTGCGATCGACAGTCCAAGTCCTGTGGAGTTGCGTGCCTGCCTTATGGTGTAAAATCGGTCAAACAGGCGCTCCACTTGTATCGGCGTGAGATCGTGTGCGGTGTTTGAGAATATTATCTCTCCGTTTTTATCAAGCTTGACATAAAGGTCTCCGTCGCTGTATTTCAATGCGTTGTTCATAAGATTATTGAATGTGCGGGCAAGTGAGTTTTTGTTCACATGACGGATAACCTTCTCTTCTGTCAGCTCCAGCTGGGGGACTATGCCCTTCCCGGTGAAGGAGGCGTAATATCCCATTATGCAGTCCTCAAGGACCTGATTTACAGATACATCTTCAGTTTCCTCACCGGCATCGGAGGATAGTATCACAGAATACCGGAAAAGCTCCTCTGTAAGCTGCTTCATCAGCTCTGCTCTGCCTTCGATTATATCAAGATATTTTGCTGTCTGCGGAGGACAATCGCCCTTTTTCATTACCTCAAGATAACCGCATATTGCAGTCAGTGGTGTACGCAGATCGTGGGAGATATTTGTTATCGCTGCCTTTAATTCTGCATCTCCGCAGATATAACGATTATGCTCTGCCCTGAGTTTGCGGAGAGAGTCATTTATCCCGCTGGCAAGCTGCCGCATATCTCTGTCTGCTGAATTGATGGTGATAAGTGTATTGGTATCCTCGTCCAGCTTCTGCCTGAACTGTGCGCTGATCGATCTTGCACACCGCTTTAATACTGTTATCTTAATGATAAGTGCCGCTATCACAGCACAAAGTAGAGCATATATCATTTTCTTTTCCTTTCAGTGATAAGAACCAGTCCACAGCTTTTCTGTGAGCCCAAAGTTGTATTATCTGATGTCTTTTTTTCTGAACTTTCCTGATCCGTATACTGATAACAACACTATGATCATCACGGAGAGTATCAGCTGAATAAATCCTGACACTTTTATGCTTTCATCTGCTATTGCTGAATTGCTGACCCACTGTCCCAAAGGAAGTATATTTATGATGAATGCGATGATATTTCCTGCTTTCTCAGATACCGCTCCCATCATCATCTGCATCATCAGAACTCCTGTGAGTGAAAACTGGAATGACATAAAATCAATAGCGGTTACTGCTCCTTCATTCTCTATCATCATGCAGACAAAAACAAGAAATGTTATATATGCTGTGTTGTAGAATACTATCTTAACTATACTTGCCGCTATGAAGCCTGCATCAGGTAGTGTCTGTGCAGAAAGAACAGATGCTGCTGCCCAGGCTGCTGTCATCATGATCATGGCTGCTGTGATCGCAAGGAATGACGAGAAATATACTGCTGATCTTGTCTTTCCGCAGATGAGCTTGTTGCGTATCGTGCCGCCTTTGTACTCTGCACTCAGGAATACCGGTGTGAATACTGAGAAAAATGCCGGAATCCCAAGACTTGCCATAATTGAGTAATCAAAGTCTGTGGTTATGTTATGAAGCAGATCCATGCCGCCTGCATTGTATGTGAACCAATATGTTAACGCAAATGCAAGTGCTATTCCGGCTATGAATAACTTATGCCTGATGATTCTTGCCATGTGTACTATGAATAATTCTTTCATTGTAGTTCCCTCACATTATACTGATCACTTTATATCTTTTCTCTTGAATACCATGATCCCAAGTGCTGTCATTACCGTCAATGCGGCTGCATCACAGCCTGCCATCACGCCTATATCTTCCGGAATGCCTTCATTCATGACTGAATACATCTGGCTCTGAGGAAGCACAAGATACAGCACATCAAACACTTTGTCCATAGTTGTGACTTCTGTCGGCGGATTGTCTCCTTTTCTTGTTACGGAATCGAAGGCTCCGATTCCTGTCATCAGCATTATCATTACAATTATCAGTGATACTGCCACCGCATACGACTTTGAGTTTATTACCGTCGAGATGAAAAGTACAATCACTGTATATACCGCTGTTGCAAGAAACAGAAGAATCTGTGTGCGGAATACCTCTCCTATGGGATCGTTATACATTCCGCAGGCAGGTATTGCTATGAGCGATGCTGCGACAATACTCATAAGCTGCATGACCAGTGTTCCGCTAAGTGCTACTATAAGGTCAGCTAAATATATCGCGACTCTTGAATAACCTGCCATTATCTTGTTGTTTATCGTTTTCTCTGTGTAGTCCTGAGAAATGTATATCGAAACGAATGCTCCTATCATAAGTCCTATGAACATCATACCGGTATTGTATACACCGTTAAGAGGTCCGCTGTCAGCAGGATTCCTTACAGCTGCTACTGCTGCAAAGAACATCGTCAGAAATGCCATGAGCAGAAGACTTATCCTGTATGCAAGATTCTTAAATAGCTTTGAATAGCCTACCCTCAACAGATTTATCATTGTTCTTCACCGCCTACAAGAGATATATAGAAGCTTTCAAGACTCTCGTCCTTTTCTTCCATTGTTATTACTTCACAGCCTTCCTCAGAAAGCCTGAGCGCTGTTTGAGTGAAATTGAGCCTTGCAAATACATCTGCTGTCTTGTCATCAAGTATCTTGTAATCCACACCCATCTCATCAAGGACCCGCGAAAGTACTCCTGTATCAGTAACACTCATTCTTACGCACTTGCGGCATGACTGCTCAAGTTCCTCAGCACTCATCTCCCTTACCATTTTTCCGTGGTCGATGAATCCGTAATGAGTTGCGAGCTTTGCAAGCTCGTCAAGAATATGGCTGGATATGAGTATGGTGATATTTCTCTCATGATTGAGTTTGAGTATGAGCTCTCTGATTTCAATGATGCCCTGTGGATCAAGTCCGTTTATGGGTTCATCAAGTACAAGAAAATCAGGATCTCCGCAGAGCGCTACAGCTATGCCAAGCCGCTGTCTCATGCCAAGTGAGAAGTTTTTTGCTTTCTTTCTGCCGGTATCGGATAGTCCTACCAGCGCCAGCAGGTCGTCTATTCCCTTCATGTCCGGAAGTCCAAGCAGCCTGTACTGCTGCTTGAGGTTTTCCTTAGCGCTCAGGTCCAGGTAAATTGCCGGTGTCTCCACTACGGCTCCCATACGGCGTCTGGACTCAGATACCCTTCGGTCATCATGCTTTATACCATACAGTTCAAACTCTCCGGAGGACGGATGCTGAAGGCCGGTTATCAGTCTTATGAGTGTAGTCTTTCCTGCTCCGTTCCTGCCCACAAATCCATAGATCGATCCCTGCGGAACGTTCATTGTCAGTCCGTTCAGTGCGGTGAAGCCCTTGTATTTTTTTATCAGGTCCTTTGTTCTGAGTGAGTATTTCATTTTTTTGCCTCTTTTCTTATGCGATTTCCTTGTCTTTTGTTCCGGCGATGCAGCAGATCATCTGTGATATGGAAAGTAATGCGGTGGCTGCCATTATCACTATTGCAAAGTATCTGATGTTGAGTATGTAGGAGCCTACGCTGATGATCAATATTGCTGCTGTTATCAGTGTGCCTGCTATTGTTGCTGCGATACAGAGCCTCTGCTGCTTCTCAGTGAGCTTTATTCCTGCGGAACCTGTGAGTCCCAGCAGAAGTACTGCTGTCAGCCATCTGCCACTGTTTTCTGATGCTGTGCATAATCCGCAGGCTGACATTATTGCTGCAAAAGCAAGCATTGCATTCATGATCACGAATATTACCTTATTGTTTACATTTGTTCTTTTCATTTTAAAGACCTCCGTGTTTATGTTATACTGCTTTTTTCAGGGATCCTTCTGTTTCCCTTTTCTGATAACAGTATAACACGGAATGGTCAAGAAAGCAGCCAAGAAAAAGTCAAGATTTGGTCAAGAAATATGATGGCGGTCTTTACCCTCTCATTTTGAAACCGATCCCGTATACAGCTTCAATATAATCCTTGCCGCTTACCGCTTCGAGCTTTTTTCTCATGTTGCTGATATGCTGTTTCAATGAGCGTTCGGTGCAGTCGGGCGTATCAAGGCTTATCCTGTCGAGGATCGTCGTTCTTCCTACCGGAGTTTCCGGATTCTGCATGAGTAGTTTCAGTATCGCACATTCGGTGCGGGTGAGTCTTACCTCTTCTGTACCGACTACCGCTGTCAGTGTATCACTGTGAAGAGTAAGATCTGAATATGTGAGTGTGTCCGGATTCACGCCGGTCTGTGTTTTCCTGAGCTGCACCGTTATCCTCGCCAGTAGCTCTGAGATGTTGAACGGCTTGGTCACATAGTCACAGGCTCCCGACATCAGCAGTGCTACCTTGTCACTGACATCTACCTTCGCACTGACTACAATTACAGGTATGTTCTTTATCTGCGGCAGAAGCTCCTCTCCGGTGAGACCGGGAAGCATAAGATCAAGCAATATCAGATCAGGTCTTTTCTGTCCAAGTACAAACAATGCCTCTGTTCCGGAATATGCCCTCATTACACCGTATCCCTCTGCTTTCAGGGCCTCCTCAAGCATATCTCCTATGCAAATATCATCGTCTATTACCAGTATGTTCTGCATTGTATAGTCCTCCTTTGAACAGTATACTGTTTTTTCACTATCTTTTCTATTATATAACATTTTTTAGGATCAGTCAATCTGTCAGCGGCAACTGCGTCATTTCTATAAGTCAGCCAGATAAACAGAAAAGCAAGCAGCCTGTTTTTAAAATCGGCTGCTTGCTTGTTCTTATCACTTTTCCGAACGACTTTTGCTGCATGGTCGGACAGTTTGTTCCCCACAGATATGCCGTCCTGTTTTCATTTCGTGAGTGTATTCTGCATCAGGATCATTCCTTATGTAATGCATTCCGCTTTAAGGATCTTTCGATCTCCTTGTTAACAGGCACAGGATTAGACATCAGAAAGCGAGAGAGCTGTCCGAAGCATCAAGAGAGATAGAAGAATTTCTGCGTCAGGAACAGCGCCGTGATCAGCAGAAGAAACGCAAGCGGAACGACCTTGAATAATACAGCGCATTGCACCGAGGATTTTTGCGATATTGCTGCACCCTGCACAAGAATGATTACAATTATCCCAATATGCTGGACTCTGGAAATGGTATAGAGGCTCACCGCGGTGAGCCTGTTATTTATATGTTGTTGCGTGTCATATCTGCCGCTTATCCATCTTACCTTTCAACAGTCCGACTACCACCTGCCGCTGCTTCCCGTCATCT